>JAFSLL010000131.1 GCA_017448455.1 Oscillospiraceae bacterium
CGGTCGCCCCGTTTGATGCCGAACTGATCAGCAAGGACGATTTCCTGAAAACGGACCTCAGGGTCTGCCGCATCGTGAAGGCGCAGGAGATCCGCAAGGCAAGAAACAACCTGAAGCTGACGCTCTTTGACGGCATGAAGGAACGCGTGATCGTTTCCTCCATCAAGGATGAGTACAGCTGCGAGGAACTGGTTGGAAAGAAGATCATTGTGGTCTGCAATCTGACGCCGGCAAGGCTGACAGGCGTGACGAGCGAGGGCATGCTGCTGGCGGCGACCAACAGCGCCTGCGGCGTACAGGTCATCTTTGTGGATGAACGTGTTCCCGAGGGCACGAGGATCTGCTGATACAATCTTTCCACTGAAAAAGGAGGGACCGCTTTCGGCGAATACCTATAAGACAGTTTTGAGTCAAAAAGTGAATTGGGTATCTGTCTGACAAGATTGGCCAAATAAGAAACGGACTGTTGTTTTCAGCAGTCCGTTTTTTATTGACAAACATCCGATATCATACTATGAATAGCTACGTTCCCGGCAGAGGACCATTCACGTGTTTCTCTGCCGGGAAATTTCTTTAAAAAACTTTTGATGTAACTATTGACATTACATCTAAGAGATGCTATATTGTCATCGTAAGATGTAACCGCAATGGTTGCAACACATAAAACACTATAATCAGGAGGATTCGATCATGACTAACAAGGAAAAGGCCCTGGCGCTCATCAACACTTTCGCAACCGGAGATACCGAAAAAGCTGCTTCCCTTTTGGCAGAGGGCTACATTCAGCACAACCTGGCATACGGCACCGGCCGTGATGCTTTTGTCGGCAGCGTGGCATGGCTGGCTTCCGCGCCGGTTAAGACCACCGTAAACAACATCCGCGCCTTCGAGGACGGCGACAAGGTGTTCCTGCAGACCGTTTACAACTTCGCCGGAGCCGGTGAGCAGGTGGCTTTTGACATCTTCCGCATCGACGAGGACGGCCTGATTGCAGAGCATTGGGACAACCTCGCTGCCAAGGCGGATCCCAACCCCTCTGGCCATACGCAGACCGACGGTACGATGGAGAAGAAGGTTGTCGATAAGGAAGAGACCCGCAAGGTCGTTGCTTCTTTCGTCGGCGACGTGCTGCGCGGCGAGAATCCCGACAGGCTCACCAGTTATTTTGAAGGCGACAATTATATCCAGCACAACACGGGTATTGCAGACGGCCTCTCCGGGCTTGGCACTGCGCTGGCCGCTCTTGCTGAACAGGGCATCCAGATGATCTACAATAAGACGCACTATGTCCTGGCGGACGGAAATTACGGTCTCGCTGTCAGCGAAGGCACCTTCGGCGGAACTCCGACCACCTATTACGATCTGTTCCGGGTAGAAGACGGCAAGATCGCGGAGCATTGGGATGTCATGGAGCCGCTGGCCGCTGAGGATACCTGGCAGAACCGGAACGGCAAGTTCTGAGAAGTAACCATTGAAATTACAGCAGGTCTGATGTATGATGTGCAGTGGAAACGGAGGGCTTAAGTTATGCAGATCTCAAGCAGATTTACCGTGGCACTGCACATCTTCACCTGTGTGGATGTCTTTAAGGATCAATATAAAGTAACCAGCGACTTCCTGGCAGGAAGCATCAATACGAACCCGGTCATTATCCGGAAGATCCTCTCGCAGCTCAGCAAAGCGAACCTGATCACAGTTGCGAGAGGTACCGGAGGCGTCACGATCAACCGCCCTCTCTCAGAGATCAGCTTCTATGATGTCTATCAGGCAATCGAGCCGGTGGAAAACGGAGACCTGTTTCATTTCCATGAAGCTCCCAATCCGGAATGCCCGGTCGGTCGGAATATCCACAAACTGCTGGACGGGAAGCTTAAGAGCATCCAGAACGCCATGGAGGATGAGATGAAGAATTATTCTCTCGCGGATCTCCACAGCGGAATGGAAGAGCTGCTCGAAAAGGAAGAGTAAGATGCTTGAAAGCCTTCGGAGACCCCGAAGGCTTCCCTTTTGTATAAGGAACGATTCAGATGGAAACCAAGGACTATTTCAGCTTTCTGGTCAATGAGATACATACAACCGTCGTAGCTACAGTTGATGACGAGGGTCTTCCCGTCACAGCCGCGATCGATATGATGGATTACGATGAGGACAGTCTTTACTTCCTTACCGCAAAAGGAAAAGGCTTCTATGACCGGCTCGTAAAACGAGGATTTCTGGCGTTCACCGCGCTGAAGGGTGAGGACACGATGTCCAGTGTGGCGCTCTCTGTCAGAGGCAAGGTCAGAGAGCTGGGATACGACAAGATCCCGGAGCTCTTCGAAAAGAATACGTACATGCATGAGATCTACCCGACGGAAGAATCCATGCATGCGCTGACGGTATTCCAGATCTATGAAGGAACCGGCGAGTGGTTCGATCTGCGGGAGAAACCGATCGAACGAGCCTACTTCACCTTCGGCAATGCCGAGAAGAAACCGGAAGGATATTTCATTACAGACGCCTGTATCGGCTGCGGCAGCTGCGCGGCAGTCTGTCCGCAGAGCTGCATCAATACGGACAGCATTCCCCATGTGATCGGGCAGGAACATTGCCTGCATTGCGGGAACTGCTTTGAAGCCTGTCCTGCAGGGGCTGTGGAAAGAAGGTAACACCCATGAAAGAAATGACGCAGAACGAACGCCTGGATCTTCTGGTAGAAGAATTCAAGGAAGATTCTGTTCAGTACAGAAATCTGGAAACGCCCGGGGATACTGAGGGAAAGAAACGGATCCTCCGGTCACTTATGAACATCCGGATGCCTAAAATGATGCCTGCCTCAGTACTGCGGGGTCAGGATGAATATCTTCAGGGAAGGATCCGGGAAAACGGGATCGTAACTCTGAATGAGATCCCGACGATCGCAGATCAGGGCAGCCGCCATGAATTTGCAGATAAGCTTTCCATCTGGCAGGGAGATATCACAAGGCTGGCGGTTGACGCCATCGTGAATGCGGCCAATTCACAGATGCTGGGTTGTTTCGTTCCCATGCATACCTGCATTGACAACTGCATTCACACCTTTGCAGGGATCCAGCTTCGGGCAGAGTGCGACCGGCAGATGAAGAAGCTTCGGGCGGAGTTCGGTCCTGATTATGAGCAGCCGACAGCCATTCCGATGCTGACAGACGGATACAATCTCCCGGCGAAAAAGGTGGTCCATATCGTCGGTCCGATTGTTCAGGGAATACTTACAAAAGACCTGGAGCAGGATCTTTCGGATTGTTATAAAAACACGCTGGACCTTTGCCTGGAGAATGGACTGAAGAGTGTTGCTTTCTGCTGCATCTCCACCGGAGTGTTCCACTTCCCTAACAGACGTGCTGCGGAAATCGCAGTGAAGACAGTCGCGGACTGGATGAAACAGCATCCGGCCGCTATGGAAAGAGTGATCTTCAATGTTTTCAAAGATGAGGACAAAGCATATTATGAAGCAGAATTACAATGAGCTTCCGAACGGATATCTGGAATCGATCAGCCGGGGGTTCAACGCA
>JAFSLL010000132.1 GCA_017448455.1 Oscillospiraceae bacterium
AGCAAAAATAATTATGAAAACAGCAGAAAAGATGAGAAAAGCTGGGTTAATTTATCATAAGGATGCTCTCTGCACACTAACAGTGTTTTGATGGCAAAGGCTGAAAAGAATGAGCAAAGCCGCCAGCTTTTTCATTGCCGGTGCTCAGGAAGAAAAAGTATTCGGTTTTTAAAAAGCGGCGAAAGCCAGGTTTTATCGGTGTTTTCTGGCAAAACCGCCGGGATAAGCGTCTCATTTGACTTTTTACGGAGAACCGGTTTTTTTGGCGCCGGGCAATGTTTTTTTATCTGCAAAAGCGGAGGTAAGCATAAGATATCCGCCTCTGAGAGCTCTGCGTCAAAGAAGCAGGCCCTCACGAGAAGGACCTGCTCCCCGTCAAGTAGACAGTGAAATAATTATATGCCGAGGTTGCGCTGAACACGATGGTTGTTGTAATAACGGATGACTTGTTTCCAGGCTCACAAGCTTTACTGCCAGATTTGTAAAACTTACTTCTGTTTCAGACCTCCATTTTCAGCACTTTCTTTTGCAAACTCCGCCTCTCCGGAACTTACTCTTGCAAGCCGGTACTTCAGATTTCAATTGAGTGAGCGTAAACGCCCACGCGGACATCGACAAATTTCTGTTTACAGGCCGGGCGGATCATGGTAAAATATGACAAACTATTATCACGAAAGGAAGCTATCCCCATAGCACACCGAAGATGGACATTCTCGCCTGCTGTGCCATAGGTTATTTCCTCGGCAATCTCAATCCCGCCTTCTTCTTTGCCCGGCTGAAGGGTTATGACGCGCGCAGGGACGGGTCCGGCAATGCCGGCGCCTCCAACGCGTATATTCTGGCCGGGAAAAAGGCGTTTTTCATTACGGCTTTTCTGGATATCCTGAAGGCCTTTCTCGCCTGCAGGATCTGCCGTCTGCTCTTCCCCAAGCTGGTGGTTGCGGAGGCAATTGGCGGGGTGGCCTGCATCCTCGGCCACATGTTCCCGGTTCTGCTGCGCTTCCACGGCGGCAGGGGGCTGGCGAGCCTCGGCGGCGTGATCCTCTCCTGGCACTGGCAGGCCTTCCTGCTCCTGCTTGCGCTGGCGCTGGTGATCGGTTTTGCGTCCCACTACGTCTGCGTGGTGGCGCCGACCATGTCGCTGCTCTTCCCGGGCGTCTATTTCGTGACGACACACATGCTTGCCTCAACGCTGGTGCTGCTGATCCCGGCGGTGCCGATCTTCTGGAAGCATATGGAGAACTTCCGCCGGATCCGGGAAGGTACGGAGCTGCGGCTGAGCTACCTCTGGAACAAAGAGGGCGAGATGAAGCGGACCGGCCGCTCCTGAAGACGGAAAACGAAAGGAATACGGAACATATGAAGACTGCGGAGAAAAAACTGTATGTACTGACCGGGCCCTCCGGTGCCGGCCTCGGCGAAATTGTGGCGGAGCTGCTGAAGCGCTGTGAAGATCTCACGACGGTGGTGCCGGTGACCGCGCGGAAGATGAAGGCCGGGGAAGAGAACGGCGTCGGCTTCTGGTTCTATGACCTGGACGGCTGGAACGCGATGAAGGAGTACGGCGACCTGCTGGAGACGACGGAGTTTGCCGGCAACGACTACGGCACCTCGAGCCGGCTGGTGCGGGAGCAGCTCGAGGCCGGGAAGAATGTCCTGCTGAATCTGGAGGTCGCGCGGGCGGAGCAGGTGAAGCGGAATATGCCCGAGGCGGTCTGCTTGTATGTCGCCCCGTCCACGCCGGAAGCGCTCCGCGCGCGCTATGAGAAGACGGCGCGCCACTGGCTGGAGGTCTCGGTGCGGATGGAGACTGCGGAGAAGGAGCGCGCGCAGGCCGGCTTCTGCGACCGGACGGTCGCGAGTGACGACCCGGCAGCCGCGGTGGCAGAGATCGCCGCCCTGATCGGCGGCTGAGCGCCGGCAGAGACAAAACAGAAGACAGGTGTACGGAAAACGGCAGGGGCCCGATCAGGTGTCGGGCACCCTGCCGTTTCAGCTGCCTCGCGGTCAGGAATCGAGAGGAATCTCAATGCCGGCCTTGAAGCGGACGCGGAGCTGCCGGTCTTCGACAGAGATCCCGTCAAGATAGCGGAAGACCAGCGCGTCCGAGAAGGCTTCCACCGGCCCCTCCTGCCGGATGCGGTCGGTCCGCGCGTAGAAATCCTCCATGCTCCGGCAGGAGGCCTGCGCGGAGGGATCGGACCGGGGAGCCTTTCTTTTGCTTCCCGTCTCCTGCTTGGCACCTGTTCTGCTGGTGATCTGGTCACAGAGCTTCAGGAGGGAGGCGATCTGCAGCTCCTGTACGGCCAGGTCCCCGTGCTGACTGAGCTTGAGCTGAATCTGCCGCTGGACATCCTCCAGGTCCTGCAGGAGCGTGGCAACGGCCTCTTCCGGATCCCGGTTGCGGCTGCAGAGGACAAGCGTCCTCTCGTCGAGCATGTGGGTCTCGTAATAACAGTTCAGGGTCATTTCCAGCTCTCTCTGCCGCACGCGGAGCTCCTCAATCTCATGCGCGAGGCGGTCGAGCGGGCCCCAGCGGATGCGCTCCTGCAGGCGGATCAGGTCCTCGCGCCGCTCCGGAACCAGGTTAAACGCGGCCACCACGGCCGCTTTCGCTATCTCCTCCTTCAGCGGCCTGCCGGTGCAGCTGATCGCGGGATCCCGACGGCGGCTGCGGCAGCGCCAGACGGTCGGCAGATCGGTTCCGGGCTTTCCGGCGACGCGGCGGTACGGCTGCCTGCAGTGACCGCAGCAGATTTTCCCGTTCAGGGACATGTCCAGCGCCTTGACACTGCGCTTGCCGGTGGCCTTCCGCTGCTGCTCGCGCCGGAGCAGTTCTCCCTGCACGCGGGTGAAGACCTCACGCGGGATGATGGGGTCGTGGGCGTTTTCAATATAATACTGCGGGACCTGTCCGTCGTTGCGGACTTTTTTCTTGGTCAGGAAGTCCACCGTAACGGTCTTCTGCAGCAGCAGGTCGCCCATATACTTCTCGTTCCGCAGCATGCTCAGGACGGTGGAGTACGGCCAGTCCGGTTTGCCGCAGGGCGAGGGGATCCCCTCCAGCTCCAGCGCGTGGACGATCTCCCCCGGGGTCATTCCCTCCAGAAAATCCCGGAAGATCCGCCGCACCGTCTCCGCTTCCTCGGGGATGATGACCAGCTTGCCCGTCTTCGGATGCTTGCCGTAGCCGAGGAAGCGGGTGTCGTTGAGACGCGGCCTGCCCTGCTGGAAGCCGTACTGAATCCCCATGCGCACGTTCTGCGAGATGCTCTGGCTCTCCTGCTGGGCGATACTGGCCATGATGGTGATGAGCAGTTCGCCGGAGCTGCCCATGGTGTCGATGTTTTCCTTCTCAAACAGGATCGGGATCTCCAGGGCCTTGAGTTTGCGGATGTAGTTGAGGCAGTCCAGGGTGTTGCGCGCGAAGCGGCTGATGGACTTGGTCATGACCATGTCGATCTGGCCTTCCTCGCAGGCGTGGATCATGCGGTTGAACTCCTCCCGTCGGGCCGTGGAGGTGCCGGAGAGACCCTGGTCGGCGTAGATCCCGGCGAGACTCCAGCCCTTGTGCTGGTCGATGACATCGGTGTAATGGGCGATCTGTGCCTCATAGGAGCTCTCCTGATCGTCCAGGTCGGTGGATACACGGCAGTAAGCCGCGACGCGCAGTGTCTGGTTCCGCGCCGGACTGCCTTTGGGGAGCAGCTGCTTCTTCGGCGGGATCACATGAATCGGCATCTTTTTTCTCCTTTCTTTTCATCTGGCGCGGGGATCAGGCTCTGCCGCCTGTCACCAGGCTGCGCAGTCCCGCCTCTTCCTCGGCCGTCAGGTGCTTCTGCCCGTCCGCTGCCGGATGAACGCAGCCAAAGAGCCAGGCAAAGAGTGCCTCGGGCTTCAGGCCAGCGGGCAAGGCCTCCGGAAGAACGAGACGGAAGGTCTCCTGCACCGGCAGCGGCTTTGCCCGGACGCGCGTGGCGGGGTGCGAGCGCTCCCTGCGCGCTTTTCTGACCCGGTCGACGGTCTCCTCATCGAGGAGCGGCGGGTAATAGTCCGTACCGAGGTAAAGGCCCTTGTCCAGCAGCCGGTACAGGGTCTGGGCGCTCACCTCGATGTCGAGCGCGCAGCGCGCATGCTCGCCGGAGGCGCCCTCCAGATAGAGGCCGACGAAGCGGCGGAGCTTCTCTGCCTGCACCGGATCCGGGAAGGCGAGACCCTCCTCAATGCGGTAGCCGTAGGGAATCTGAGACATCTTCATCGCCTCCCTTCAGCCTTCCCTGTCCGGCAGCGACAGGGGCTCCGCGAGCTCCCAGCCGCAGCGGAAGCGGAAGAGCGCCTGAACACCGGTCTCCACGACGACGTCCCGGACGGCGGTTTCAAAGACGGATTCGGAGAAGGTCTGATGCCGGTCGCTGTCCCAGATGTTCAGGAGGGCGCGCAGCGGCTCGCTACCCCAGTCCGCGCCGACGGCGCCGGGGAGGGCATGACGGAGAAAGGCGAGCTTGTTCATCACGGTCAGAAAGGCGCTGTGCAGGTCCTCCTTCCGCACCCGCTGCATGGGGCACTGCCGGCGGTCCTTCAGGTGTGTGCGGCAGGCCCAGTAAATGGTCTCCTCTCCGTCCGTCCTGCGGTCGGTCACCCGGCGCAGCGTTGTCCCGCAGCGGGCACAGAGGAGGCGGCCGGAGAGGATGCCGCGCCGGGAGTGGGGGTTGTCGCGCAGGCTGCGGTCCTCCCGGGGGTAATTGCTCTTCTCCGCGCCGCGCTGGCGGTTGGCGAGGAGCGCCCGGCGGAAGGTCTCGCGGTCGATGATGGCGCTGTGATGCCCGTCAATGTAGTACTGACTCCGCTCCCCGTAGTTGCGTAGCAGGCGGTAGTTGGCGTCATGAAAGCTCTTCTGCAGCAGCGCGTCGCCGGTATACACGACGTTGGTGAGGATGCCCTGGACCATCTGCGCGCTCCAGACACCGGGAGTGCCGTCCCGCCGCTTCGTTCCGGTGGGGACTCGGCGGGCGTTCAGCTCCCGCGCGATGGCGGGGCAGCCTTTCCCCTCCAGAACGGATGCAAAAATACCGCGGACAATTTTCGCCTGTCCACGGTGAATCAGGAGGCGTCCGTCCTTCAGGCGGTAGCCGTACGGGGCTCTGCTGTAGCGGAAGCTGCCGTTCTCGAAGCGCTGGCGGGCGGCCCAGCTGCAGTTGCGGGAGATGGAGCGGGACTCCTCCTCCGCAAAGGAACTGAACAGCGTCAGCATGAGCTCGGACTCGGCGGTTCCGGTCCGGATATTCTCTTTTTCAAACTGAATTACCACCCCAAGTGCGGTAAGGTCACGGACCATCTCCAGACAGTCCGTAGTGTTGCTGGCGAAGCGGCTGATCGACTTGGTCAGGACGAGGTCGATCTTCCCCTCCTCGCAGTCCCGGAGCAGCTGCTGCAGCTGCGGCCGGTTCTCCTTCCGGGTGGCGGAGAGGTTCGTCTCCCAGTAGATCCCGGCGAGTTCCCAGTCCGGGTGCTCGAGGATGAGCCGGCGGAAATGCTCGCGCTGGTTTTCGATGGAGCTCTCCTGGGCGAAATCGTCTGTGGAGACCCGGCAGTAGGCCGCCACCCGGAGTGTTTTTTCCTTCGGCGCGGATTTCGTCCTGACTTCCCGGATGGCTTTGGCGGCAGGCTTCGGCGTTTCGAGCGGGTTCGACAGCGGTCTTTCCAGGGCGAGGAGCCCGGCGAAGTCCTCCCGGCTGCCCGAAAGGGCGCGGATGGGCGGTGAAGCGGCCGGGACAGGCGGCGAAACAGGCGGCGTGCCGAAGGGAAAATTGCCGGATGATGGTTCGGACATGGTGTTTTCCTCCTTTACAGATGTGTTGTGGGCTGTGCGAGCCCCAATATATTGTAGCAGAATGAAAACAGAAATACAGGGACTGGAATGTTCTAAATTATTTCTTTTATTTTGAATTTTCTCTTGAAAAATTGCGGATTTAATGATATTCTGATTGTTGCTAAAAGTGCGTCTTTATCGGCATTTTTCCGAAAGCGAAACAGAACGAAGACTACAATTTTCTCAAATTTGCGCAAAATCATTCTGTTTATTGACGCTTTTATTGACGCTCTGTATAGTATGATCAGGATATAGAGGAAGTTTAGCATCTTCTTCCATCTGACCAACGGGGGAGTACCCTATGAGATGAAGAAAAAAAAGAAGAAAAAGAGAAGAGGCTCCCGCCTTTCGAATGTCATCCTGGTCCTGGTCCTGCTGGCCGGCGTCATTCTGCTGGCGTATCCGTCTTTCAGCGACTACTGGAACTCCTTCCACCAGTCCCGCGCCATCATGAGCTACATGGAGAATGTCGGCAAGATGGACACGGCGGAATATGACAAGATCATCCAGTCCGCCAGGGAATATAACCAGAGGCGCAGCTCCGCGGAGTTCCGCTGGTTCCTTCCGGAGGAGGAGATCGAGGCCTACGAGAGGGAGCTGGACTTTAACGCCAACGGCGCGATGGGCTATATCACCATCGAGAAGATCCATGTACAGCTGCCGATTTACCACGGCACCTCCGAGTCGGTCCTGCAGACCAGCATCGGTCATCTGGACTGGACGAGCCTGCCGGTCGGCGGAGAGGGCACCCACTGCGCGCTGTCCGGCCACCGCGGCCTGCCGTCAGCCAAGCTGTTCTCCGACCTGGACAAGCTCACAGAGGGCGATGTTTTCTCCCTGAGTATTCTGAACGAGACCCTGACCTACCAGGTGGACCAGATCCGCGTGGTGGAGCCGACGGATCTCGCCGATCTGCAGATTGTGGATGGCAAGGACTACTGCACACTGGTTACCTGCACCCCCTACGGCATCAACACGCACCGTCTGCTGGTGCGCGGCCACCGGGTGGCGAATCCGCAGGGCGACGCGAAGGTCGTGTCCGACGCCATGCAGATCGAAACCGTGTATGTGATTCCCTTTGTGGGCGTCCCGATCCTGCTGCTCCTGCTGATCATGATGCTGATCAGCACCGGCAGACGCGGACGGCACAGGGATTCGGTTAACGAAGTAGAAGAGTGGCAGCGCGAACTGGAAGAGGATATGGAGGCCGAGGAACTGGAATCGGCCGAACCGGAACCCGAACCGGAGGCGGAGCCCGAACCAGAAGGAAACCCTGAGCGGGAAGTCTGGGAGGATTTCCCTGAAACACCGCTCTACGGTGCCGCAGCCGCGCAGGCGGCGGAGCCGGATGTCCCCAATGAAGAAGTGAACGAAACAAACCCTGAGACCCCGGCATCAGCTGAGCCGGAGAACCCCAGCCCGGAGGAAGCTCCGGATCAAGAAGAACTCTTAACCCCGGAGGACGCTCCGGAGGGCCCGGATGAGGCGGAGGCCGAAGCGGGCGAGAAAGAGATACAGGAGGAATTGCCATGAATCATAAGTGGAAGCGCTCCCTGACAGTGCTGCTGTTAATCGCACTGGTGCTGTCACTGCCCTGCGCCACGGCGTTCGCGTCGAACGAAGGCGAAGGCGGTGAAGGCACGGAAGCGTCCGGGGGGTACGTTTATGTGGATGTCGAAGCCAACAACACGCTCACCGTCAATCTGAACGCAAACCAGGCGTTTGATACAGAAGCGGATGACATGCTGAAGGCCGGCGTGCAGGTGGATGTCTATCTTCTGGCCGAGGCAAAGAAGCTGGACGGCTACGACACCTACGAACTCGTCCTGGATGAGACGAAGTACGGTGATTTGAAGACGGACTTCGAGAACACTATGAAGGCCGAAAACCCGGACTTCTACGCGCTGGCGGAAAAGTTTGCAGCCAAGATCCTGGATACGAGCGGCTCCGAGCCGACCCCGACGGCGAGCAAGTCGCAGGAGTCCGAGGGAAGTGAGACCATCGTTCTGGAAGGTCTGAAGTCCGGTATGTATCTGGTTGTTCCCCGCGGCTCCGATCTCGCGTGGCCGGACTATGTGAAGGATCCTCCTGTGGATGACAGCGACAGGCTGCTGACTATCGCCAACTCCGACAAGTATGAGTACCGCTTCCTGCCGCAGCTGATCTCCCTGCCCAGCAAGGATGAGGCTTACGAAGACGGCGGCACCACCTATTGGGTGTCGGATGCGGAAGAGAACTTTGACTTCCCGGGCTATCATACCGGTTACGGCTACGGCAACTGGACCAACGAGCTGACCATCACCCTGAAGACGGACCGCGTGGACCGCTTCGGCCAGCTGATCGTCAAGAAGACATTGGACCAGTATGATGCGACCTACGGACAGAGCGTCCTCTTCAGCTATCATGTTGTTGCTGTCAAGGACGGCGAGACGGTTTATGACGACTATGTGTCCATCAGCTTCGACGACAGCATGAGCTATCCCGCGACCAAACGGGTTTTGATCGACCGCATCCGTGTCGGCGCGGTCGCGACCGTAACGGAAGAGCCGCTCCCCGCCAAGTATTACGCAATCGGCGGTATGGAGAAAGAGTCCGATCCGGTTATCTTTGTCGACCTGGAAAATGGCGGCTCCGAGGATGACATCGTCAGCGTCAGCTTCGAGAACGACTACCAGCCGTATGACATCAACCAGCACGGCATCGTGAACAACTATAAGTTCGTAGAAGGCGAATGGCAGCACAAGCCGCTGGATGACAACACTGGGACAGAGGAGGCGACAAGCAAATGAAAAAAAGAACCTTTCTGATAGCCCTCCTGGCCATTGTGCTGGTACTGAGTGCCGGCATCCGGCCGGCGATGTCCTACTTCTCTGACTATACAACGGCGACCGGCGGCGTGAAAGTCACGGTAACGGAAGGCCCGGAGGCAACGGAAGAAGAGAAGGACATGGTCAAGACCCTGGTCATCTCCAACAAAGAAGACGCGGATCCGATTTTTGTCCGGGCAAAGGTGATTTACAGCTCCAGCAAGGCGACCGTAGAGGTCACACCGGACAGCGGAGCCAAGTGGACAGATGCCAAGCTTGCAAGCGACGGATACTACTATTACACCGAGCTCCTTGAGGGCGGCAAACAGACAGAGCCCCTGCAGGTGAAGATTACGGTGACGCGCCAGCTGGACGAAGAAGGCAATCCGATTGAGCCGATGGAAGGTGACGAGTTCAACGTTGTCGTGGTCTATGAGAGTGTTCTGGCCCGCTACAATGATGCCGGCACCGATTACGTCACTTGGGATGCAGCTGACTGGTCGATCCCGCTGGATGTTGTAACAGACAAACCGTGAGGAAGAGGGAGGAATAAGAAATGAAGAAACTGAGATCATTTTTCCGTTCCCCGATGGCGACTACGCTGCTCTTCCTGCTGGCGGTCGTCTTCCTGGTAACGGGAACAATCGGTGGAGTCCGTGCGGCTCCGACCATCTTCAACGCGACAGACTTTGACCGGGAATTCGAGCTCGACCAGATCGGCACCAGTCTCGTAGAGACCAATGCCGGTGGCACGAACACCTACACCGGTCAGTCGAACACGATTCTTGCGGGGCTTGTTCCCACTGGCGAGAAGTTCGCGGTCGGCAAGGCTTATGACGAGGAACTGAGCGTTCTCAACAGCGGCAGCATTCCTACCTATGTCCGCGTGACCATCTACAAGTACTGGGTGGATGAGAACGGCAACAAGATGTCCGATCTCAAGCCTGAGGATATCGAGCTGACGCTTCTGACGGGCAGCGACTGGATGGAAGACACCTCCGCTCGGACGGATGAGCGTACGGTGCTCTATTATACCAACCTGCTTGACAGCGGCGATACTACCAGCCCCTTCGCTGACGGAATCAAAATCAACGGCGATGTGCTGAACATTGTGAAACAGACCAACAACAATGGCGTGATCACCAACGTCCGTCTGGTGGACGGCAAGACCTTCACGGTTGAGGTCGAAGTGAACGCGGTTCAGGATCACAGCGCGAAGTCCGCAATCTGGAGCGTCTGGGGTCTGAGCAATCCGGGCAATGTCGGCCTGTCCGTATCGGATAACTAAAGGAGGGGATGAACATGAAAAAGAGAATTCTCAGTGTTTTCCTCGCGGCCCTCATGCTCCTCTCCCTCTCGGCAACCGCCTTAGCCGCCCATCTGGACGGCGGCACCGGGCATGTGACCTTTTCCTCCAACGGCAAGTCCCTGACCAGCGACTTCAGCTCCGCTGAGCTGAACAAGAAGGTCGGCGAGATGCAGCCGGGCGATGACATCACCTTCAAGGTCATCATGACCAACAGCTACTCCAAGAAAACTTCCTGGTACATGAGCAACCAGATCATCGACTCGCTGGAAGATGCCGATGCGAAAAACGGTGCCTACTCCTATGAGCTGACCTATACCTCCAGCAGCGGTAAGACCACCCCGATCTATCGAAGCGAGTCCCTCGGCGGTACCGGCGGCAACGGCCTTCTGGATCTCAACAACAGACTGAAGGAAGACTATGTCAAAGGGAATGACCGTTACTTCTATGTAGACCAGCTGAACTCCGGCGCCAGCGGCCTTGTGACGCTGAAGGTGACACTGGACGGCGAAAGCCAGGGCAACGCCTACCAGCAGACGGCAGCGGAGCTCATCATGAACTTCGCGGTGGAAGTGGAAGAGACGAACACCTACAAGACCGGTGATGACACCAACCTGACCCCGCTTTACATCGCCATGGTCATCAGCGGCCTGCTGTTCCTGTACTTCGCGCTGGATGCCGTTACCGACCGAATCTACTTTAAGAAAGGAAAGAGCAGAGGATGAAAAAACTGAAAAAGCTATTCGCGCTGGTTTTTGTTCTCTGCCTGCTGGCGGGGATCTCGGCAACCGCGTTTGCGGCTGATGATACGATGTATACCGTCCGCGTTTTCTCCGGACAGAGAGGAAGCATTAACGGTTCCGGTGATGTCAGAATTTACACGGTAAAAGCCGGCACAGAACTCAACATCACCAACAATATTCAGAACTATGTCACCATCACGGACACGTCCCGTCCCTATTATGCGACCGGTATCCGTGAGAGCGGAAAAGAAGAGACCCATGCGCTTTCCTTTAAGGTCACCAAGGATGAAGACTTTGTCGTAACCTACGGTGTGCTTGGGAAGCAGGTCGCCTATTATGTCCGCTACATCAACCGGAACACCGGAGCGGAGATTGCGGCATCGGAAGGCCCCTTCTATGTCAACAGCGGAGACCGCGTGTATGTCGCCTATATTGACATCAACAACTACTCGATCGCCAATGCCCGCAACCTGACGAAGACGATGACCGGCGACTATACCTTCACCTTTGAGTATGTGCCCACTCCCGCAGGCGGCAACCCGGCGCAGGGCGGCGCGGCCCAGGGTGGTCAGGCAGCCGGTGGTCAGGGCGCGGTAGCCGGACAGGGCGGCCAGGCAGCTGGCGGCCAGGGTGCGGCAGCCGGCGGACAGCCCGGTGCGGAAGGCGCGGCAGCTCCTGCGGCAGAGCCTGAAGAAATCATCGATCTTGATGTGCCTCTGGCTGCGCCGGAGGAAACCGGTGACGTAGCGACGCCGGGATCCACCGTAGAGCCGCAGCCGGCGAAGAAGTCCAACGGTCCGGTCATTGCCGGTGTCGCGGCGGGCGTCGCCGCGGTCGGCGGACTGTACTGGTTCCTGCTTGTCCACCGCAAGAAGAAAAAAGCGGAAGAACAGGAAAAGATGGACTTTGACGACGACGAGTTCGACGACAAGAAGTAAGGACTGAATGGCAGATATGACAACAGGCGCGATGCGCCCACAAAAAAAGGGCGGGAAGTTTATTCCCGCCCTCTGCAATATTATCGGGACTTTGATCCTGATCGCGGTGATCCTGTTTGTTCTCCCGATGGCGCTGCCCAGAATCCTGGGCTACGAGGCATTCAACGTCGTCAGCGGCAGCATGGAGCCGGAGATTCCGGAAGGCAGTCTGGTCATTGTCGAGGACGCGAACGCCCGTGAGGTCGAGACGGATCAGGTTATCGCCTTTATGAAGAATGGCACCATCGTCATTCACCGCGTGGTGCAGAACCGCTATTATTATGAAGAGTTCGTCACCAAAGGCGACGCCAACGAGCAGGAAGATATTGAGCCGGTTCCCTACAGCGATTTCTTGGGGACGGTCAAATGGCACGTCCCGTATGTCGGCAACTTCATGATGCTCTACGGCGGCAGTGTCGGCAAGATGTATCTGCTGGCCTTTGCCCTGTGCGGGGTGCTCTTCAACGTCCTGGCGGGCCGCCTCCGCGCGCAGGCGGAAGAGCGCTATCAGCGGGAGCTGGCGAGGTATCGGAGAAAGCTGGCGGAGCAGAAACGGGAAGAACAGAAGCGGGCCGAACGGAGAAAGGTTCAGAGTTAGATTATGTGGAGGATCATACGCGGTATTCTCATCTTTGTTCTCGGGTCGGTGTTTCTGACCTGTACGGCAACGGTCCTGATCGTCAGGCATCAGTACAAGGTGAATGAAGAATTCATGCAGGAGGTTGCCAAGGCCTATACCAGTCCCGTTGAACCGGCGGCAGCCAGCCAGTACACGGCGGTAAAGACGGAAGACGGCGAAGAGCGGGAGCTCGAGCTGGCACCCATCCTGGTGGAGTTTGACCTGCTGCGTGCGGTCAACTCGGACGTTGTCGGCTGGATTTTCTGCGACGACACGGTGATCAATTATCCGATCCTCTACGGCGGACGGTATATCAATACGAGCCTCACCGGGGAGTCCAACGTCAGCGGCTGCATCTTTGAAGACCCGGTCAACAATCCCGGCTTCGGGGATTCCAATATGATTCTGTACGGGCATCATATGGCGGATGGGACCATGTTTGCCGGTATCAAGTACTGGCAGAACATGCAGTATCTGAAAGAGCATCCGTATTTCTGGATTCTGACCCCGACGCAGGACTATAAGGTGGAGGTCTTCAGCGCCTATGTGACGGAAGACACCTCGAGCTCCTACACGATCTATTATGAGCCTTCCGGGCCGTTTACGGACTACATCAAATGGGTCCGGAGCCTCTCCTGGGTGGATCCGGAGTTTGAGTTGGACCCGGACGCACACTATGTGATGCTGTCCACCTGCGCATATGCGTTTGACAACGCGCGCTCTGTCGTACACGGCAAGATGATTCCGGTTGACTCCGCGGCCGGCAGACCCATTGAGCGGACTGTTGCCCCTGAGGCTGCGGCCTCGGCGGAACCGGCCGCATAAAAGTACATAACGTGAGACACACCCGGCGGGGATTTCCCCGCCGGGTGTGCTGCGTAAAGAGGCAGATGCGAGCCGGCAATCGCCATTCAGATGCATTCTCAGTATTGCTATCAGGATCGTTATTGCGTATAATACTGTTAAGACATTGACGGGAAAATGAATAAGGGGAAGGTGACGGGATGGCATACACGGCGATGGAGAAGATGCGCAGGGAAAACAGGCAGCGCTTCGGCGAGGACCTGGGGCCCATGCAGCCGCCGCTCTACTGCAACCGCCGGCAGCGCAACGACCTGAAGTCCGCGGCGCTCCGCTTTCTGCGCGGGCGCTGTGAGGGGCTCCGCTTCGACGCGGATAAGGAACGGCAGGAAGCGGAGGAGAAGATCTGGCTCGGGAAGAGCCTGAAGGCCGGACAGATCCCCTATAACATGGAGATGGACATCAACCGACTCTGCCTGGAGAAGGCGCTGGAGGCCTTTATCGACTCGGGTGTGGCGGAGGATGCCTACGCGGTCTATTACTGCTGGCTGGAGATCTTCTTCGGCCAGTACGGCAAGTCCAAGAAGATGGTGGAGCTGCTGAGCGAGTATGAGGCAAACGGCAGCGCCCTGCTCATGAAGCACCGCGACCATTATTCCCATTCGGTCTACGTGTTTGCCCTGGGCCTCGCGGTCTACGAGACCAACGAGACCTACCGGCGGATCTTCCGGGACTTTTACGGGCTGGCGTCCGTGCCGGAGAACGAAGCGGCCAATCTGTTCCTGGAATACTGGGGGCTGACTTCCCTGTTCCACGACATCGGCTACCCGTTTGAGATTCCCTTTGAGCAGGTACTCAGCTACTTCGAGGTCAACAACCGGAAGCGGGGCGAGGGCTGCCTGTATCTGGCCTACCGTTCCGTCGAGGCGCTGACCGTGCTGGAGGAGGGGGCCTGCCGCCGGTTTGAGGCGCTGTACGGGAAGTGCTTCCGTACGACCAGCGAGCTGCTGGCCTTTGCGCTGGAAGAGAAGCTCGGTGCGGCTTACGGCTTTTCCGAGGCGGATATGCTGGATGTACTCAATGCCAAGCCCACCGAGCCGGAACGCTTCGGGTATTATATGGACCACGCCTTCTTCAGCGCGGCACGGCTCTATGCCGAGCTCTACGAGATCCTGGGTCCGGACCGGCTGAACGAAAAGCATGTGGATGTGCTCACGGCCATCGTGCTGCACAACAGCCTCTTCAAGTTCTCCATCGCCTTCTACAAGGATCCGGAGAACTGCAGAGCGCCGCTGAAGGCGGAGCTGCATCCGCTGGCCTGGCTGCTGATGCTCTGCGACGAGCTGCAGTGCTGGGACCGCACCGCTTACGGGCGGAATTCCCGCACGGAGATTCACCCGATGTCGGCGGACTTCGACTTCTCCGGCGGCGCGATTGCCGCGGTGTATGACTATGACGAGGCGGAGAGCGAGAAGATCGAGGCCTTCCACCTCGCTTACGCACAGTGGCAGCGGGATCCTGCCGGGCAAGAAGAGCCGCGCCTCAAGGCCTACAGCGATATGGCAGGGGAGAAGCGGCGCTTCACGGCGGATATCGAGAAGATTGTGGATACGTCCTTCATCCCGCTGACGGTGGGCTGGAAGCTGTGCAGACCGGACCGGAAGAGCAAGCGCACTTACCTCTCCGGGAGCAGCTTCCTGCACCTGTATGACTTCGCCGTGGCGCTCCATGCCCGGAACATGCCGCCGGACACCGCGCCGGAGGCGATGGAAGCGACGTTTAACGAGCGCTCGCTGGAGTACCGGCTCGCGACGCTCCTGCGTGCCAGGAACTTTGCCCGCTATCTGGACGCGGTTCACTGCTTCTACACGGACAGGCCGGTGGGCTATGAACTGGTGACGCGCTTCGGACCGAAGGAAGCCGCCATCTTCGCACCGATGGAGCACGAGCGCTGGGTGCGGGAGCATCAGGCGATGGGCTGGCGCTACGGAACGGCCTATGAGACGCTTCCGCTCTCCGTACCGAAGGAGCAGGAGAAGGAAGAGCGCACCGCCCTGCGGGAGCGGCTTCGCTGCCACAAACTGATGATGGACGGAAGGCTGACGCATGACGAGATCCGCGCCCATTACCGGCGGCTGTCGAAGGCGGATCAGGATAAGGACTGGAAGCCGTTCAACACGCTGCTGGCCCTGCTGAAGAAATTTGACGGCCTGCGGATCTACCGGCTGTAGGCCATGGCCATATAAAGGGACAGGCATGAAAAACTGGCAGAAAAAAGTACCGCCCTACGAGGGCGGCGAGCCGTATCTGTACTTTGCCTTCGCGGAAGAGGACAGCGGCAGGGTTTGGAAGCTGACGCGGCGCCTGCTGGAGCGCGGCTGCCGGATCTGGTACTGCTGCGGGCCGGCGGACAGCGCGGAGGAGCTGCTGCGGCGGCAGGAGCGGGCCGCGAAGGCGGAGATGACCCTGCTCTACCTGAGCGATGCCGCCTGCGGGGACAGGGACACCAAAACCAATGTGCTGGTAAACCAGAAGCTCGGCCGGCCGATCCTCTGTCTGGACCCGGACGGAACGGACCGGCGGCTTTCGATGGGGCTGCATGAGGACGCGCCGCATGTGCCGCTCTACAGGCTCCCGCGGGAGGAAGACGCGGAGGACGCCGTCATCCACGCGGAGGGCTTCTCGCAGGAGATGCTCGGGGAGGCGGTCACCGTCAAAACGGGGAGCGTCCTGAAGACGCTGTCCGTGACCCTGTGCGTGCTCGCCGTGCTTCTGCTGGCGGCAATGCTGTTTGGGCTTCGGCGGCTGCCCCAGGCTCAGCCGGAAGAAGCGGACTCCGTGCCGTTTACCGATCCCGTCATTCTCGCCGCGGTGCAGGAAGCCGTCGGGGGCGGCGCCGTCACGGAAGAAGCAGCGGAGAGAATCACGGTGCTTCGCCTGCGCGATATGCCGGCAGGCTGGGAAGACCTCGCGCTGCTGCCTGCGCTGGAGCGGATTATTGTGCCGCAGACGGCGGTAGGGGAAAACAGTGCGCTCCCGGAAGGCGACGTCACCGTGGAACTGAGCGGAGGCGGCGCATGAACCGATTTTTCAAACCCTATGAGGGCAGACGCCCCTTCCTGTTTATCAGCTATGCCCACCGCCAGTCGGAGACGGTCGTGGAGACGATCCGGATCCTGCACGAGGGCGGCTGCCGGCTCTGGTATGACGAGGGGATCCCCGCCGGCAGCGACTGGCCGGCCAACATCGCCTGGCATATGCAGCAGTGTGATGCCGTGGTGTATTTCCTGTCGGCACGGGCGATGGAATCCCCAAACTGCTACAGCGAGATTCGCACGGCAGTCCGTCTGCGGAAGCCGATCCTGGTGGTTCGCCTCGAGGACGCGGCGGTCGAACCCCGCTGGCAGGAGCTGCTGGCGGGAAGGCAGGAGATCCCGCTGATCCCGGATGCCGCGGAGCGCGCCGACGCGATTGTGCGCTCCGGATTTCTGAAACGGCGGTATTATCACAGCTTTACTGAGAAGATCCCCTGGCAGGCGCTCGGCTTTGCGGCTTCGCTGCTCTTCTTCCTCGCCGCGGCGGGAATGCTTGCCGCGCTGGCGACCGGACACTGGACACCGATCCCGACGCCGGAGCCGGTGCCTCTCGCAATGATGGCCGAACCGACCCCTGCGCCGACACTCCCGCCGGTTGTGGAACTCGGCGGGGCGGAGCGGTACTTTGCCGTCCGCTTTCCCGACAGCCAGCAGGAGCGCGCCGTCCGCCGGGCGCTGGAGCTGCCGGACGGGGAGATCTACCGCTGGCAGCTCGCGGAACTCCGGGAGCTGTACTTCTGCGGGAATGTGGTGGCGGACAGCCTGGAAGAGGTCCGATTTGACGCGGACGGCACCTGCCGGGTCAACGGCGCGCCGGTTGTGACGGGCAGGGTGTCTGACCTCAGCCTGTTGGAAAGCGTGGTCAATCTGGAGACGCTGGCGCTGGTCTGTCAGCCGGCGGACAGTCTCGCCCCGCTGAACGGGCTTACGCGCCTGCGGGAGCTGAGCCTGGCAGGCAGCCCGACGGACGAGCTGTCCGCACTGCGGGAGCTGCCGAGCCTGGAGATTCTGCATCTGGAGCATACCGCGATCCGCGACCTCACACCGCTGGAGGCGTTTCCGAAACTGAAGACCGTGACCGTCAGCCGGGAGATGCTGCCGCTGACGTGGAAGGAAGATGCGACCTTCGCCGTTGTGCTGGTGAAGGATTCCTGAAGAATAGGGAAGGATGAGCAATATGGCAACAAACAACCGAATCCGGCTACTGTGTGCGGAGGCGGACAGAGAATCGCTGCAGCCGCTGCTGGATCAGCTCAATGCGAAGGGCCTTCACGTGAAGGAGAAGGGCGGGGAGCCGGAGAAGGATGACATCGTGCTTGCCGCGCTGTCGGAGGCCTTCTATGCGGACAGTGAAAAGACCGGGCAGCTCCTGAGCCTGATCGGCGCGGGGGCGGAGAACGTGCTGCCGCTGCAGACGGACGGCGCCGCGATGCCGGAGACGCTCAAGAACGTGCTCTACGCCCGCAATATTATCCCTGCGGCGGAACGGGATGCGGTACAGGTTGCCGAGCGCGTTGTCGCCGCGCTGCCAAAGAAGAAGAACCGGCTCCCCCTGATCCTGAGCGTGGCGGGCGTCGCGTTGCTGGCGGTGATCGGCATCTTCCTCTGGAATTCCTCCCGAGGTGAGGCGCCGGAACCTGTCGCCACGGAGGAAGTGACGGAAGAGGATCCCATCGTCCTGCCGGCGGGGCTGACGGAAGAGGACCTCGCCCAGATCGTCAATGTGATCATCGTCGGTGAGCAGGCGGAGTTCTATACCGCGGCAGACGTGAGAAAGAGCGGCCATATAGACTGGGACTATTACGCCTACCGCGACTACCGGGAGGACGGCGCGCACTGGTACAGCCGGGAGGACGGACACGAGTACAGCATGACGCGCTATGATGATCTGCGCTTCCTGCAGCTTATGCCCAACCTGCGCGATCTGACGCTCGCCCGCATCGATGCCGGCCGGCTCCCGCAGCTGAGCGAGCTGGCGAAGCTGGACAATCTCATGCTGGCAGACAGCAATATTCCCGACCTCGACTGGGTGGAGGGCGCCGCCATCAAAAAGATCGACCTGCTCAACAGCACCGGGTCGCTTACGGACTTCAGCGTGCTGACGGGCTGTGAAAAGCTCCGGGAGGTACATCTGGATCTGATCAACACCCGGCAGGCGGATCTCAGCGGCTTCGCGCCGGAGAGGCTCGACTGGTTCTGGCTCAACAACGGCTACGACCTGCAGAACACGCTCGATCTCTCCGGGATGCGCGGCTGCAGCGCCCTGCATGAGGTGCAGCTGGATTATGTCCCGGTAACCGACCTCTCCTTCCTGGACTCCGCCCCTATGCTGAACAGACTGCGGCTGCAGGGTCTGGACCGCCTGCGCGATCTCTCCGCGCTGAGCGGGCTCGGCAACCTGCGCGAGCTGGAAATTGAAGACTGCGCCCAGCTGCGGGATTACAGCCCCATCGCGGGCTGCGCCATGCTGGAACAATTCCGCTTTAACGCAGGCGAAAGCAACAACCGCCTGCGGGATGCCTCCTTCCTGAACGGTCTGACCAAACTCGGCGACGTCCAGCTCGGCGGGGTGGATCTGGCGAATCTGGATTTCCTGAAGGAGCTCTCGCAGTACCGGAGTGTGATGGAGCACTTCAGCTTCTGGGGGACGATCGGCGACTACAGCGGACTCGCCGCCATGAAGACCTACCGTTCCCTGTCGCTGGATCCCGACGACGGTGTGCGGCTGGAGGAGATCCTCCCCTGGCTGGAGGACGCGACCATTCAGGATCTGGCGCTGCGCCGCTTCGCGGAGGTGGACTTCTCCGCACTGCCGAAGATCACCCAGAGCCTGGAGCTGGACCGCTGCGGGATTACGGACCTCTCCACCATGCCGGAGGCCTTCCCCGCCCTGAACCTGGCTTTCAACAAATGTTCCGCCCTGCGCTCACTGGACGGGCTGCAGAACCATGCCCGCTTCGGGAAGAACAGAAACGGTGAATTAAACATTTATTACTGCCCGCGGCTCAATGACTGGAGCGCACTGGACGGCATGAGCCTGAACAAACTGAGCATCTGCGGCGGGTACTCGCTGCCCGACTTTTCCACACTGAAAACCGGCGAGCTCTCTCTGGACAGCGTGGCGGATGTCACGGATCTCGACTTCCTGAACGAGATGGACAGCACTTCCTCCTGCAATTTCAAGCTGGTCGGGCTGGAAGGGCTGAACAACCTCAAGCCGCTCGAGCGCTTCCTCGGAAGCTGGCTCGCGGTGTCTCCGCAGCTGGCCGAGCAGGCGCAGGATCTGGTGAATGCCGGCCGGTTCCGGGAATTCCGGATCGAGTACCCGGAGGGCGGCTGGGAAGAGGACGATATCGAGATGGCGCTCCTGAGTCTGGACGAGCTGGAGACGCTGCCCCCCGCGATGCTGCGGCACGTGACGAGGCTCTGCCTTGTGGGCGATCAGGTGGTCGACCTGAGTGACGCGGATATCTGGGAAGACTGGAGCGGCGGCCGCGATGAGCCGGCGCTGATCCTCCACCGTTGGGCGACGGACGAGGAAACGCCGATCAAATCCGGCAAGGGGATTGTGACGGATCTCAGCCTGTTCCGTGAGCTGACCGGGCTGCGGGAGCTCCGGCTCTACTGTCAGCCGCTGACCAGTCTGGACGGGATCCAGCAGTTCCCGGAGCTGAGAGACCTGCAGGTTCGTTTCTGTCAGGAGCTGAAGGATGTCTCTCCCGCCTTCACGCTGCAGAACCTGCGATACCTGAGTCTGAACGGCTGCCCCGTGGAGAGCATTCAGGGCGTACAGAACCTGTACAGCCTCTGCGGGCTGGACCTCAACAATACCAAGGTCACGGATCTCTCGCCGCTGGCAGGCTGCGACTTCTCCACTGCCGTTCGGGAGTGGGGCGGCTTTGAGCTGCATCTGAACGGCATCTCTCCGGAGGACTACTCCGCACTGGCAGCGATCCCGGCATTTAACAACCTGGATATCAATGACGTGGACCCGGTGCGGTATCTCTCCTTCCTGGAGGGGAGACAGGTGTTCCGCTACTTCGCCTGCAATGCGTTTGTCGACTGGAGCGAGGCGGAGGATCCCAACGCGCTGTTTACGGACTTCGTGCGGGCCCATCCGGAACTGAAGGAACTCGGGATCCCCTGGAACCCGGGGATTACGGACCTGACGCCGCTGCTGGAGCTGGAGAACCTGGAGCGCGTCCGCGTGTCCCACAACA
This sequence comes from Oscillospiraceae bacterium, assembly GCA_017448455.1. GTDB lineage: Bacteria > Bacillota > Clostridia > Oscillospirales > Oscillospiraceae > Limivicinus. Next base: position 20,438 of record JAFSLL010000132.1, read on the forward strand.
TGCCTGAGGCGATCGACAGTCTGGGCGGACAGGAGCTTCCCTTCGTATGGGAGGTAGAGGGACAATGAGCGCCGAAACGGCCATCCCGATCGTGGTCGGTGTGACCGGACACCGCGCTGTTCCGGAAAAGGACCGGGCGGCCATCTCCGCCGCGGTGCGGGAAGAGCTGAAAAAGCTGGTCGCGCTCTGCCCGCATTCCCCGTTCATCATGCTCAACTCGCTCGCGGAGGGCGGCGACCTTCTCTGCGCGGATGCCGCGGAGGAGCTGGGGATCCCGCTGATCGCCGTGTTGCCGCGGCCGCTGGAAGATTACCAAGGGGATTTCAGCGAGTCCGCGAAAACACGGCTGAAGCACCACTGTGCGCGGGCGGAGGCGGTCTTTACTGCCCCCATGATGGAACCGCTGCCTCCGGAGGGAAGCACACGCAGCTTCCGGTTTCGTCAGGCGGGGCTCTATGTCGCGGAACACAGCCATGTTCTGCTGGCGCTCTGGGACGGCGGCCCGGGAACGGAGGCGGCCTGCGGTACGGCGGAGACTGTAGACTTCGCGCTGAACGGGAGCTGTTCCACGTCTCTGGGCCTCTCTCCGCGTTCCGGTGCCAACGAGGCGGTCATCCATATTTTCACGCCCAGGGGGGAGGCGTCCGAGGAAGCTGCCGGAACGGTTCATGTGTTGGGCAACTGGGAAGCCGTTTCGGACCTGCTCCGCAGGACGGATGACTTCAACAGCGGCGCGAGGAAGGCGACGCCGGAAGCCTCCCGGCTTCCCGAGGGCGCCGGTGACGACAATGTGCTGTGCCGGATGGAGCGCGTCAGCGCGACGGCGGGACAGCTGAGCCGACAGTATGCGCGGCGCTTCCGACGGGTGCTGGCGCTTCTTGCCGTGGCGGCGGCGCTGCTGACCTTCGCCTTCCTGCTGTATGATGAGGCGCAGGCGATCTGGATGATCCTGGTCTGCGGCGTTATGCTGCTGGCCGCATGGGGCTGCCGGCACTATGCCGCGCGCTCCGACTGTCACCGGCGCTATCTCGAATACCGGGCGCTTGCGGAATGTCTGCGGGTGCAGACATGGCTGCGTTACGCGGGGAGCCGTGTACAGGCCGCCCGCCTGCTCTCCTGCACCCAGCAGGAGGAAACGGCCTGGGTGCTGGCCGCGCTCTGCGCGCTGAGCATCGGGAAGGAGCCTGAAACAAAGCACGGGATCCGAAGCTGCTGGATCGATGACCAGCGGGAGTACCACCGGCAGGCGGTGAAGAGAGCCGAAAAAAAGCTTGGGGTCAGTGAAAACACGGTCCGGATCGCGCTGATCCTGAGCGTTGTCCTGTACCTTTCGGCGGTCGGCTTTGAGCTGCTCTGCGGCGGCCTCTTTTTCAGGCCGATCTTCCCGATCACGGATACGGAACTCTGCCGGACGGTCCTGAAGATTCTGCTGGGGACGATCTCCGCAGCGACGCTGTTTGTCTCCAACTATTACGGCCGGCTGTCCCTGCCGCGGACCCTCTCCGACCATCAGCGGTTGGAGCGCTTTTACGGCCGCATGTCCGCGCTGATCGAACGGTACGGACAGACGGAGGAGCTCCTGACCCTGCTCGCGCGGGAAGAACTGACCGAGAACGGGAACTGGTGTTCCTACCAGCGGGACAACAGGCCCGATATCAGCCTGTAAGCGACAGAAAGAAGCCCCAATAAATGCAAGCGCCCCCGCCGGAGAGCCCGGCGGGGGCGGAACATATTTACAGGGCGGATCAGATTTCGCTCTTCTTGGGGACAACCGTCGGAAGCTTCGGGCTGCCGAAGAGGCGGGTCCGGTCGGAGAATTTCGCGTACTTGTCGGAGATGATGTAGCTCAGCTCCGCATGCTCGCCGATGGTGACGCCGCGCATAATGATGCAGTTCTTCAGCTTCGTGTCGGCGCCGACGCGGCAGCCGGAGAAGACGATGCAGTTTTCCAGCTCGCCTTCGATGATGCAGTTGTCGGCGACGAGGCTGTTCTTGGCAACGGCATGCTCGCCGAAGTAGCTGCTGACCTCTTCATGGATCTTCGTGCGGACAGGACGGTCTGCGGGGAAGATCTGGTGGCGTTTTTCCGCGTCCAGCATGTCCATGCTGGCGATATAATACTGGGCGGTGTTGCGGATGGCGCAGACATAGCCGGTGTGAATGTAGACGTCCATCTTGTGGCCCAGTTCCAGGAAGTGGGCAATGCCGTCCCGGTGGAAGGCGTACTGGTTGCGCGAGGCGCACTCGTCCATCATGCGCAGAAGGACATCCTTGCGGATGATGTAGCCCTCGAGACTCTTCAGACCGCTGCCGCTGTCGCCGCGGTAGAGGTGAATCTCCTTGACATAGCCGTTTTCATCGGTGAAGTAATGGTGATTCAGACCGACGGTGGGGCCTTCGGCGCAGATGGCGGTGATCTCGGCATCGCCGGCCTCGTGCTTGGCGATGGCGGCGCTCAGGTCGATGTTGGCAAGCAGGCTGCCCAGCATCAGAATGACGTTTTCCTGCGGGATGTCGCGGATATAGGCCGCGACCGCGTTCAGCGCCTCAATGGTGCCGGAGTAGATGCCGGTGTGGGAATGGGGCAGGCCGAAGGGCGGCAGCATCCGCAGACCGCCGGAACGGCGGCTCATATCCCAGTCCTTGCCGCTGCCGATGTGGTCCAGCAGAGACTGATAGTCGCGCGCCATAATGACACCGACGTCGGTGACATTGGCATTGCGCAGGGAGGAGAGGGCGAAGTCGATGAGGCGGTAGCGGCCGCAGAAGGGCAGGGACGCGACGGTGCGCTCACGGGTGAGGTCGCCGAGCTCGGGAGCCTCGCTGTAGGCGAAGATAATACCATGGTACTTGTTGCTCATTGCTCAGACCTCCTCTCCGGAATAAATCATCGCGCCGGCGGGCACAGCCTTGCCCGGGGCGATGGTGACATTCGGACCGCAGGTGGCGACACCCCAGCCGTCGGAGCCGTCCGGGGCAGTGCCGACAGAGGCGCCGGCTTCCACGACGGTGTTTTCACCGATGATGGCATATTCGACGGTGGCGCCGGCCTTGATCACGGCACCGGGCATCAGGACGCTGTAGACGACCTTCGCACCGCGCTCGACCGTGACGGAGGGGGAGAGAACGGAGTTTTCCACATAGCCGTCAATTTCACAGCCTTCGGTGACGATGGAGTGGATGACACGGGCGTTCTCGCCGGTGTAGGTCGGCGGGCAGACCGGGCTGCGGGAGCTGATCGGCCAGGCCGGGTCATAGAGGTTGATGAGCGTGGTGGACAGCATATCCATGTTGGCATCCCAGAGGCTGGTGATGGTGCCGACATCGCGCCAGTAACCCTTGAAGTGGTAGGGCCAGAGCTTTTCGCCGGCGTTCAGCATGGCGGGGATAATGTCCTTGCCGAAGTCCTTGTGGGAATTCGGGTTGTTCTCATCGGCGATCAGGTAGGCACGCAGCTTCTGCCAGTTGAAGATGTACACACCCATGGAAGCCAGGTCGCTCTTCGGGTGCTTGGGCTTCTCCTCGAACTCGCAGACGTAGCCGTTGTCGCCGACATTCATGATGCCGAAGCGGGTGGCCTCTTCCATGGAGACCTGCAGCACCGAGATGGTGCAGGCGGCGTCGCGGGCCTTATGCTCGCGGAGCATATCGGCGTAGTCCATCTTGTAGATGTGGTCGCCGGAGAGAATCAGAACGTTTTCGGGGTCATAGTTTTCGATGAACGCCATGTTCTGATAAATGGCATTAGCGGTTCCGGAGAACCAGGAGCCCTTTTCACCCGCACCGAGATAGGGCGGGAGAATGTACACGCCGCCATCCGAGACGTCGAGGTCCCAGGGCTGGCCGGTACCGATGTAGCTGTTGAGCTGAAGGGGACGGTACTGCGTCAGAACACCGACGGTGTCAATGCCGGAGTTGGCGCAGTTGGAGAGGGGAAAGTCGATGATGCGATACTTTCCGCCGAAGGGGACGCTGGGCTTTGCCACATTTTGTGTCAGAGCATAGAGTCGGGAGCCTTGCCCGCCGGCGAGAAGCATCGCGATGCAGCTCTTCTTCATATGCAGCCTCCTTTTGAACAGTATTTCTTTTTATTATAACCGCAGGCGCGGTGATCTACTGTGGTTTGCCGGTTCGGTTGTAGCGGTTCATGGCCTCTTCCGGGCCGCGGGTGATATAGCACTCCACCGCGTCCGCCGCGAGGGAGGCGGTCTGTGCCATGTCGACGGCGTCCTGATCCCGGAAGACCGAGAGCACCCAGTCGACCATTTCATAATCCGGGTGCGTCGGAGAACCGACCCCGATGCGGATCCGGGGGAACTCTTCGGTGCCGAGGACCGAGATGATGTTCTTCAGCCCGTTGTGCCCGCCGGCAGACCCCTTCTTCCGGATACGCAGGCTCCCGATCGGGAGCGAGACCTCGTCCGAAAGCACGAGAATATGATCAGCGGGGATTTTGTAAAAGCGCGCGGCCTGACCGACCGCTTCGCCGGAGAGGTTCATATAGGTCTGAGGCTTCATCAGCAGGGCAGTCTGTCCGCCGAAATCACAGGTGGCTGTCAGAGCCTGAAAGCGGGCGCGGTTAATCGGAACCTGCTTCTTCCGCGAGAGCGCGTCCGCCGCCATGAAACCGGCGTTGTGGCGGGTACCCTCATAGCGGAGGCCGGGATTGCCGAGAAACACGACCAGCCACGAAACCGCGCGGGAGGAAAAGAGCATATCGGATGGACCTCAGTCGAAGATGTTGGCAATCGAGACTTCTTCGTAGATGCGTCGGATCGCCTCGGCGAAGACCGGTGCGGCGGAGATGTAGCTGATCTTCTGCAGCAGGGGCTTGTCGGCCGGGTAGGGGATGGTGTCGAGCAGGAGCAGGTGCTCAATGCTGCTCTCTTCCACGCGCTGCAGGGCCGGGCCGGAGAGCACGCCGTGGGTTACGCAGGCGAAGATCTCCTTCGCACCGCCGACATCCTTGAGCGCCTTTGCCGCGCCGCAGAGGGAGCCTGCCGTGTCGACAATGTCATCCAGCAGAATGCAGATCTTGCCTTCCACATTACCGATGATGTTCATGACCTCGGACTGGTTGGCGCGCTCGCGGCGCTTGTCCACGATGGCCATGTTCACGCCCAGCTTCATCGCGAAGGCGCGGGCGCGGGCGGTGCTGCCGACGTCGGGGGAGACGACCATGACTTCCTCATTGCCCTTCCCGAACATCTTCTGGAAGTGCCGGACAAAGAGATGGGAGCCGAGGAGGTTATCGACCGGGATATCAAAGAAGCCTTGAATCTGGGCGGCGTGCAGATCCATGGTCAGGACGCGGTCGGCGCCTGCCACGGTGATCAGGTTGGCAACAAGCTTGGCGGAGATGGGATCACGGCTCTTGGCCTTGCGGTCCTGACGGGCATAGCCGAAGTAGGGGATGACGGCGGTGATGCGGCCGGCAGATGCGCGGCGCATGGCGTCGATCATAATGAGCAGCTCCATCAGGTTGTCGTTGACCGGATTGCAGGTCGGCTGGACAATGAAGACGTCCTTGCCGCGGACCGGTTCATAAACGGAGACGGAACATTCGCCGTCGGCAAAATGGGAGATGCTGCAGTTTCCCGGCGTAATAAAGAGGGAAGAGCAGATGTCCTTCGCAAGCTGCGGATTGGCATTGCCGTTGAAAACCGCGATTTCTTTCCCGTGTGAGATCATATTTTGATTATCCTCCATATCGTCACAGATGCGTCAAATTCCACTTTCTTCTATCTTCGCAACAACTATAACATAAAAGACTGAGAATTGGAAGAAAAAAACGGCGCCGCAACAGAAGAAAAAAGCAATTGCCAAACGGCAGTATTTTGTATATAATGTTAAGAACTGTGCACGAACAGAGAACACAAGATGAAAGTGGTTGAAACAATGCTGGAATTTGAAGAATACAAGCAGAAGTTGAACACCCTCAAGCCGAACCTGGATCTTCTCCGCGGCGCGCTGAAGCTGGATGCCGCCGAGCGCGAGATCGAAGAGCTGGAGGCCGCCAGCGCGCGGGAGGGCTTCTGGAACGATGTGGAAAACTCCCAGAAGGTGCAGAAGCGTCTGAAAACCCTGCAGAACAAGCGGGATAACTACCGCCGCCTCTGCAGCGACTGGGACGACCTGATGACCCTGTGCGAGATGGCCATTGAAGAAGGGGACGACAGCCTTCTGGAGGAGCTGCAGGAAGGCTTCGACAGCTTTGAGGAAAAGGTGGAGGAGACCCGGCTCAGCACGCTGCTGACGGGCGAGTACGACGCGAACAACGCCATCCTGACCTTCCATGCCGGCGCCGGCGGGACCGAGGCGCAGGACTGGGCCTCGATGCTCTACCGCATGTATAACATGTGGGCGGACCGCCACGGCTACAAGGTCAAGGTGATGGACTTCCTCGACGGCGATGAGGCCGGCCTCAAGAGCGCGACCATCATGATTGAGGGTGAGAACGCCTACGGCTTCCTCAAGAGTGAGCACGGTATCCACCGCCTGGTCCGCGTCTCGCCCTTTGACGCCGCCGGCCGCCGTCACACGAGCTTTGCCGCGGTCGAGGTCATGCCCGAGATCAGCGACGATACCGAGATTGAGCTGCGGGAAGAGGACATCAAGATGGACGTCTTCCGCTCCTCCGGCGCCGGCGGGCAGAAGGTCAACAAGACCTCATCCGCAGTCCGGCTGACACATATCCCGACCGGGATCGTTGTGTCCAGCCAGGTGGAGCGCAGCCACTTCCAGAACCTGGAAAACTGCAAGAACATGCTGCGCGCACGCCTCGCCGAGATTAAGGAACGCGAGCATCTGGAGAAGATCAGCGATATCAAAGGCGTGCAGATGAAGATTGAATGGGGCAGCCAGATCCGCTCTTACGTGTTCATGCCCTATCAACTGGTGAAGGACCACCGCACCGAGTATGAAAACGGCAACATCCAGAACGTGATGGACGGCGATCTGGACGGCTTCATCAACGCATTCCTTTCCATGCGGGCTGAAAACTGAGCTTTCAACCGTAAAAACCTAAAGAATCAATTAATTTTAGGCCTGAATTATTGCAAGACGGCGCCGCGTTCGTTTATAATGCAGGCGCACGAAATAACTGACAGAGGGACAAAACATGAGTGCATCAACCGAAAGAAAAAACCGCCTGGCCGCGCGGGAAGCCGGCACAGACAAGAAGACCATCGCTGCGCTTGAGGAGGCGGAAAAGAAGGCAAAATCCAAACGCAGATGGACCTGGGGCACCATCGGTGTCATCATTCTGATCCTCGCGATCCTGCTGCTGAACTCCGGCGTCATGTACACCGCGACCACTGCGCTGAAGGCCAACAACACCCGGTATACGCCGGCAGAGGTCAACTATTACTACGGCAATGAGTATCTGAACATGGTCAACATGTACGGCAGCTATGCCTCCATCATCGGCCTAGATACCAGCCTCGGCATCAGCGGCCTCGGCAATCAGGAGTGCCCGATGCTGTCCGACGGCGGCACCTGGCGGGACTATTTCCGCAATATGGCGGAGAAGGACATCCAGAGCGCCCGCGCCATTCTGGATTACGCCGCGGAGAACGGCATTGCGCTGACTGAGGAAGAGATTGCCGAGGTGGACGCGAACTTCGAGGGCATGGATGAAATGGCCAAAAATTACGGCTATTCCAGCGTGGATAAGCTTTACGCGATGAATTACGGCAGCGGCGTCAATCAGAAGATTGTCCGCCAGGCGGCGCTGGACGCGGCGCTGGTCAGCAAAGTGACCGAGGCGAAGAAGGCCGAGTTCACGTGGACCGATGAGGAGCTGGAGGAGTACTACCAGGGCCTCAACGGCAACCGCGATCTGTTTGACTACGCGTATTACTTTGTGACCGCCGAGACCATCGAGAACATCACGGTGGCGGAGGACGGAACCGAGAGCAGCGAGATGAGCGCGGACGATGTCACCCGTGCCGAAGCGAAGGCGACAGCCGACGCGATTGTGATGGCATACAGGGACGGAGACGACATCGAGGATCTGACCGAGCGCTTTGAGGTCGCGGTCGAGTCCCAGACCGGCGAGATGCCGACCGAGCGTAGCGCCTACAGCGGCAGCAATCTGGACACGGCCTATGCCGAATGGCTCAAGGACAGCCGCAAGGCCGGCGATGTCGAAGTCTTCGCCGACGCGGAGACCGATCCCAGCGGCTATACCGTGGTGCTGTTCCTCGACCGGAACGACAACCACTACAAAACCGCGAATGTCCGCCATATTCTGGTGAAGGCGGAAGCGGATGAAAACGGCAGCTACACCGACGAGGCCAAAGCCGCGGCGAAGGCCCGGGCAGAGGAGATCCTCGCCGAGTACGAGGCCGGAGAGAAGACGGAAGAGAGCTTCGCCGCGCTGGCGAACCAGTATTCGGAAGACGGCGGCTCGAACACCAACGGCGGACTGTATGAAAACGTGTATCGCGGCCAGATGGTCGCGGAGTTTGAGGACTTCTGCTTTGCCGGCCACAAGCCGGGCGACACCGGGATTGTCTACGGCGAAAGCAGCTCCTATGCCGGCTACCATGTGATGTATTATGTCGGTGAGGGACAGCTCTACAGCAATACCATCGCCCAGTCCGATCTGCAGAGCGAAGCGATGGACAGCTGGACCAGCGAACTCAGTGAGGCATGCACCGTCACAAGAGGCTTCGGCTTCCGCTTCGTCGGAAAATAAACGGAGAAAAAAGGTTCTCGCTCACGCGGGGACCTTTTTGTTTTTTGGCTGAGGTTTGATCTGCAAGAAAACATGAGGAGGAAAAACATGAACAAGATGAAACGCACGACCGCTCTGCTGCTCGCGCTCCTGCTGTCGCTGTCGCTCTGTGCCTGCGGTTCCGCAAACAGCGCAAGCTATAAGGCCGAGCCGATGGAGGCGCCCGCACCGGCCTACGCTGCGCAGAACGCGGCATACGCGGTCATGGACAGCGCGTCGACGGCGATGGTTGAGGAAGCGTACGAGGCAGACGGTGACTATGCCTATGACGGAGAGGCGGGCTTCTCCGCGATGGAGACCGCAGCCGGCGGCGCGAGGGACGAGAGCGAGACTCCGACAGAAAATCCGGACAAGATCATCTACTCCTCCGATGTAACGGTGGAGACCACGGAATTTGACGAGACGGTCGGCAAGGTGGATCAGCTGGTGCAGACCTACGGCGGCTGGGTTGAGCAGAGCAGTGTGAGCGGCTCGAACTATTACCAGAAGTCCCGCGGCAACGCCACTACCCGCAGCGCGAGCTATACCCTGCGCATCCCGAGCGCGCGTTTCCGGGAGCTGATGGGGAATCTCTCCGAGCTCGGAAATATCCCCTATTCCCACATCTACACCGAGAATGTGACCAGCCAGTACTATGATGCCCAGGCCCGTCTCACGGCCTATAAGACGCAGGAGACCCGTCTGCTGGAGATGATGGAGATCGCCGAGTCGGTAGAGGATATCATCATTATCGAGGATCGGCTGACGGAACTGCGCTATCAGATCGAGTCCATCCAGTCCCGCCTGAACAACTGGGACCGCCGCGTCAGCTACAGCACGGTTTACCTGACGGTTCAGGAGGTGCGCGAGTACACGCCCGAGGAGAAGGTCAACCCGACCTACGGGGAAGAGCTGCTGCAGGCGCTGAAGGACGGGCTGGAGAATGCCGGGGAATTTCTGAAGAACCTGCTGGTGCTGATTGTGGAGCTGCTGCCGGTTCTGCTGATCCTGATCCCGCTGATCTGGCTGCTTGTCTGGATCATCCGCAGGATCATTGCGGGCAGCCGTGCCCGCCGTGCCGCAAAGCCGGAGAAGCCGAAGAGAAAGCGCGGCAGGAAGGCGGAAGCGGAGCCGACAGTGCTCAGCACGGAACCGGCGCCGGAAGAGAAGAAAGAGGAAAAGGAGCCTACGGAGCAGGTTTAAGGTTCCGTTCAGCTTCATCCGATATAATGGACCACGGGCCGGAGGAACCGGCCGAAAATGAACCTGTTGGGAGGTACGGAAATTGGGTGTACTGCAGGATATGCCGAGAAGCGGCGTCATTGTCATCGCGGTGATCGCGGCGCTTTTCGCGCTTTCGATAATCCTTCTGTTTTATGTCCGGATCCGCTATCGGCTGCTGGAAAGCGGCGCGAGCGGCGCCGGAGAGGCTTCGCGCGGCTTTCGCGGCGCGCTGCTGGAAGAATACACGGCTGCGTATAAACAGTACGGGCAGGATGTGAACACGCCGGCGATTATCGCGGATGTGGTGAGCCGCCGGCTGGGCGGACTGCTGCTTTTTGAGCGGTTTCTGAACAATGCGGTGTCACTCTTTGTGACACTCGGCCTGTTCGGTACCTTCCTCGGACTGAGCATGTCCGTAAGCTCTCTGACGGAGCTGATCGGCTACTCCAATACCGAGGAATGGCTGAGCGTGCTGGACAGCGTCGGCGGCGGGCTCATGAGCGCCCTGAGCGGCATGGGTGTTGCCTTCTATACCTCTCTCGCCGGCGCGGGCTGCTCGATCCTCCTGACGATTCTGCGGACCGTCCTCGCGCCGCAGGCGGCGCGTGAGCGCCTGGAGACGCGGCTGGAACTCTGGCTGGATACCGAGATCGCGCCGACGCTCTCAACGGATGCCGCCAAGGGGGACTCGGATCTGGTCCGGCGCATGATCGACGCGCTGAACGAGACGGCGGCGGAGATCCGCAGCGCGCTGCGCCTTTCCGCGGATTCCTATGCCGCCAGCACGAAGATCGCCTCCGACGCCTTCGCACGCTCGATTGATGAGCAGAAGGAGCACCTGAAGAACTTTGACAAGTCCCTGGAGAAGTTCAACAGCGGCGTGCACGATTTCTCCGAGGTGGACTACAACCTGCGCGGCAGCGTGGAACGGATGGACCTCGCCGTGCGCGATCTGTCCGCCGCCATGCGCGAGATTAACCGCCGCATGGGAGGAAGCAAGGTATGAAGCGGGTATACGCGGGCAGAACCACCTCCATGGTGAAGAGCGCGGAGGGGGAGCAGGGCTTCTGGCCCTCCTACGCGGATATGATGTCCGCGGTCGCGCTGATACTGTTCTTTCTGATGCTGCTGAGCTATATCCAGAACCTGATCACCGGCAACAACCTGCAGAACACGCAGGAGCTGCTGGCCAGTACCCAGCTGGAGCTGAAGAACACCGAGGATACCCTCGCGCTGACGCTCAAACAGGTGGAGGACGCGGAAGCGGACCTCGAAAAGGTGACCGTTGATCTGGACGCAGCAAAACTGACGCTGAAAGAGCGGGAAGACGATCTGGCGGCGCAGGATCAGCTGCTGGCGGATCAGCAGGCACTGATCGGGGAACAGGAAGAATACATGAAGGCGGCAACGGAAGAGCTCCTCGCCATGCGCAGCCAGATGCAGACCATTGCGGTGCTGCGCCTGAGCATTCTTGAACAGATCCGTGACAGTGTGGTCAAGGTCATGGGCGACGCGTCCAAGGTGAAGATCGGCGACAACGGCAACATTGTCCTGAGTGAAGGCGTGTTTTTCGATGTCGGGTCTTCGGAGATCAAGGAAAACGCAGTTCCGACGCTCGATCAGCTGATCGATGTGTTCCGGCAGTTTCTGTCCGATCCGGAAAACACGAAATACGTCGACAGCATCGTCATCTCCGGCCACACCGACAGCACCGGCACGGATGAGAATAACCGGATCCTGTCCACCGACCGCGCCAACGCCGTTCTGGGCTATCTGCTGGAGAACGGAAACGGCGCGCTGCAGCCCTACGCTTCCTATTTCTGTGCGGCGGGCTACGGCGAGACACGCCCTGTAGCCACGAACGACACCGAGGCGGGACGCGCGCAGAACCGGCGCATCGAAATTTCCATCATCCTTCGCGATGACTCCGTGATGGACATTGTGGAGAGCTATCTGGATATCGAGCTGCCGTCAACCGCGCAGCAGAACGGGTAAAGAAAAACACCGGTCTCTCAACCGGCGAAAGATCATAAAAAGAGAGAGGGAGAAACAGATGGCAGTTCAGCTCTATACTTTTGGAAGCCTCCGTGACGGCAGCCCCGTCACTGCGGCGAAACTGACGAACGCGTCCGGCGCGGCACTGACGGTGCTCGACTTCGGTGCCACGATTCAGGCGCTCCGTGTCCCGAACCGGGACGGGGGCTTTACAGACGTGGTGCTCGGCTATGACGACGCGAAACTCTATGAGACGATGGACGGCAACTTCGGCGGCACGATCGGACGGGTGGGCAACCGCATCGGGAAGGCGGAGTTCTCTCTGAACGGCAAGCGGTATCAGCTTGCGAAGAACGACGGGGAGAACCATCTGCACGGCGGGTTTCAGGGCTTTCATCTGGTGCCCTGGACGCTCTCTGCCGAGAAGGACGGCATCCTCTGCAAACGGCTCTCGCCGGACGGGGAGGAGAACTATCCCGGGAACCTGTCGGTGGAGGTGCGCTTCTACCTGACAGACGACAACCGCCTGCGCATCGTTTATGACGCGGATACCGACGCGGATACGCTCGTCAACCTCACCAACCACAGCTACTTCAATCTCGACGGAGAGGGCGATATCCTCTCCCACCGACTCTGGATGCCCTGTGAGCGCTTTGCGGAGAATGACGGCGGCTGCCTGCCAACCGGCCGACTCCTGTGGGTAGACGGGACACCCTTTGATTTCCGGACGGAAAAAGAAATCGGCGCCGAAATCGGCACCGATGATCTGCAGCTGAAGCTGGCAGGGGGGTATGACCACAACTATGTGCTGACAGGGAAGAAGGCAGCGGTTCTGTACGGGCCGAAGACCGGCATCGAGATGACGGTCGAGACGGACCTCCCGGGCATGCAGCTGTATTCCGGCAACTTTATGACCGACCGGCCGGGCAAGAACGGCAGCACCATCCACTGGCGCGAGGGCGTCTGCCTGGAGACCCAGCTCTACCCGAATGCCATGAACTGCTACGGCTTCCCGTCACCGGTTCTGCGGGCGGGCTGCCACCTGCACACCGAGACGGATTACGTCTTCGGCGTGCGCGGCTGAAGCACCGTTCCCTGTTCGTAAGCCTGACAGAGATCGCGCAGACAGCACTGCTCGCACAGCGGCTTTCGGGCGTCGCATACGGCACGGCCGTGGAAAACGATACAGTGACAGAAATCGGAGGAGCTCTCCGGCGGCAGAATGGCGCGGAGGGCTGCTTCGATTTTTTCCGGTTCCTTCAGGCCGTCAACCAGGCCGAGGCGGTTGGCGATGCGGATGCAGTGTGTGTCCACCACAACCGATCCCGGGACCCGGTAGAGGTCGCCGAGAAGCAGATTTGCGGTCTTGCGGCCGACGCCGGGGAGCTTGACCAGCTCTTCCATGGTATCGGGGACTTTTCCGCCGTGCTTTTCCAGCAGGACGACGGCGCAGTGGACGAGATCCCGCGCTTTGGCATGGTAGAAGCCGCAGGAGTGGACATACTGCTCGACTTCGGCGATGTCAGCCTCGGCAAAGGCCTCCAGCGTCGGATAGCGGGCAAAGAGAGCGGGCGTCACCATGTTGACGCGTTCATCCGTGCACTGGGCAGAGAGCCGCACGGAGAAGAGAAGCTCATAATCCTTCCCGTAATCGAGCGAGCAGACTGCTTCCGGATACGCGGCAAGCAGTCTGCGGACGATTTCGTTAACCTGTTCCTGCGTGCGCATGGTTTTTTACCGGTGCAGGGAGATGGTGCCGCCGCACTCGATGGCATCAAGGTCCTTGCCGCTGTAGGAGCCCCGGAAGGCCCACTCGACGGCGAGCGGCAGTTCATCAAGGCTCTCGCCGCCTGCAAGATTCACCCGGAAGGTGTTCTGGTTGATGAGCGTATCGGTGCGGATATTGTTCTCCTGCACAATGGCGGGGGACGAGAGGGAAACATACTGCTTGCCAAGGGCAATGTTCAGGGCGCCCGGCGTCGCAGTGGTCTGGAGGCTGAAGTGCTCGGCATAAACCGAAACGGTCACGTCAACGCTGTTGTCGCCGCTTACAACGGCGGACCAGTCGGCACGAATGTTCAGGCTGACGCCGGTATCGGAGCGGAAGCTGCCGCTCCCGAGGCTGGTGCCGGACGGGATGACAACGGTGCTGCCGCTGTTGTCGCTGTTATTCTGGTTGTCGTTCACACCGGGGACAATGGGGATCAGGTCCTGGGCGGGGAGCATTACCACGCCGTTTTCATCCGTAACCGGGGTCGGGCTGGGTGTCGGCGTTGAGGCCGGGGCGGCCGGGGCAGCAGGAGCCGCAGTCTGGATCGGACGCACCGTTGCCGCGGGAGCTGAGGTAGCGGGGGCATAATAGGTCGGCGCGGTCGTCGGCACGGTTGTGGGATCCGGAGAGGGTGTCACAACAGGGGTCTCGAGGATTGCGGTGTTGGTGACATTTTCAAAGTTATCATTCCGCCGGCTGCTGTCGCGGTCCAGGCCTGTCAAAAAGATAATGACGACGGCGACAACGACCAGAAAGACCAGCAGCATCAGCAATGCGGTAGTTCGGTTGTTTTTCATAGTTCATTCTCCCAGAGAATCAGGTTGTTGCGGGAAGTATAACGCGCTTCCCGAAAAAAGTCCATACCCGGAGCGGAAGGTTTTATAATTCTTAATGCTCCTCCTTCAGCTTCGGGAAAAGCGCATGGAGCTCAGCTGCGCGTTCACATCGGCATAGCCGGGAAGCGCGGTGATCTCGTCATCGTTGCCTTTGGCCTTCACCAGCGTCACCAGCAGGAAGCTGCTGCTGTCATCCGGGATCGGGAACACCAGACAGATGTTGTCCCCGGCCAGATACTGCAGACCTCGGTTTTCTCCGTAGACGGTGTCCGCGAGATCGCGGTGCTTCGCGGCCAGCTCCGTACGGAAGCGGGCGAAGTCTTCTCCGCGGTAATAACTGCCGTATTCAAACTGCGCGCTGTAGTCCTCCCCATCCAGCACGGCGACGTGCGAATCGCCGGATTCGGTGAGAAACTCATCCTCGCGAACGCTGTAGCTGAAGCGGTCCGCGTCATAGTCCAGCTGCATTTCTACCGTGACGGCGTTCTGAAAACCGGAGATGAAGCTGTAGCTGCCGATTTTCGCGTTCCTGACAGTCGGCGCGGCCTGGGCTGCAGGCTTGGCAGCCGTCTTGGAGGAGCTTTTCTTTTTTAACAGGAAAGCGGCTGCGGCGCCGGCAGCGAGAACGGCCGGAACGGCAAACAGAAATACATTTTTACGCATGTTGATCTCCCATCCTTTCCCGGTTGCTGATTTCTTTCGAACAGAATAATTATAACGGAAGTACGGAAATTTGACAATACTCCCGGCAAGAAAAGATTTTCGCTTGCCCTGTGTTTACGGGCGTGATATCATGGAACTGCTATGATAATCGGAGAAGTTTTCAATTTGAGAGGAGACCGCGTTATGGACGAAACTACCCGGATCAGCACCGGCATCGACGCTCTGGATAAAACCCTGGATTATCTGCGCCCCGGCGACAATGTCACATGGCAGATTGAGAACATCGGCGATTACGCCTTTGCGGCAACCCAGTTTGTGACGCGGATTGCCCTGAGCGGCAGACGCATTGTCTATCTGCGCTTCGGAGACCACGAGGAGCTGATCGCCGCGGACGCGCTGAAGAAGCGCGGCGCCAACATCCGGCAGTATACGCAGGATCCGAGCGTCGGCTTTGAAACCTTTGCCGTACAGGTGCACCGGGTGATCAGCGGGGAAGAGCCCGGCTCCTTTTTCCTGTTTGACTGTCTGTCGGATCTGCAGCGCTACTGGTTTTCCGACCTGATGGTCTGCAACTTCTTCGTGCTGACGGCACAGTATCTGACAGAGCGCGGCGGGGTGGCATACCTCGCGCTGCGTTATGAACGGCATATCTATGAGACCATCTCCCGCATCCGGCACGCGACGAACGTGCTGTTGAACATCCGGAGCGTACGCGGTGAGACCTATATCCACCCGGTCAAGGCGAACGGACGCAGCAGCAAAACCATGTTCTTCCCGCTGAAGCTCGCCGGCAGTGAAACCCGGATTATCACCTCCAGCGCGGAGACCTACGCCATTTTCGATATCTTCACACAGACCGGTGAGCGGCGCGACTGCTGGGACAGCATGTTCGACTCTGTCCGGCCCGGGCACGAGGAGCCGACAGACCCGGACGGCGTCGCGCTGAAAGAGAACATCCTGCGCTGCCTGCTCGGCAACGAGCCCAAGCGTCTGGCGCTCTGCCGGAAGTACTTCTCGGTTCATGACCTCATGAACATCAAGCGCCGCGAGATCGGCACCGGCTGCATCGGCGGCAAAACGGTGGGCATGCTGCTGGCGCGCAACATGATCCGTGACACAAACCCGGAGCTCTATGCCCGACGCATTGAGGACCACGACTCCTATTACATCGGCGCGGACGTGTTCTATACCTACGCCGTACAGAACAACACCTGGGATCTGCGTACCAAGATGATCGAGCCGGAGGACTACATCCGCATCGCGCCGGAATTCCGGAAACGGCTGATGGAGGGCGTGTTCATGCCGACCATCAAGGAGCAGTTCATCTCCATGCTGGAGTACTTCGGCCAGAGCCCCATCATCGTGCGCTCCAGCTCGCTTCTGGAGGACGGCATCGGCAATGCCTTCGCCGGCAAGTATGAAAGCGTCTTCTGCCCGAACCAGGGGACGCTGGAGGAGCGCTACCGTGATTTTGAGCAGGCCGTACGGCGGGTGTACGCGTCTACGGTCAGCCCGGAAGCCTTCCGCTACCGCGCGGAGCGGCATCTGCTGGATCGGGACGAACAGATGGCACTGCTGGTCATGCGCGTCTGCGGGGACATCCATGGGGACTACTACTATCCGCACATCGCCGGGGTCGGACACTCCAAGAACCTCTATGCCAACGATTCTCTCGGCAAGGAGAACAAGGGCATGCTGCGGCTGGTCTTCGGCATGGGAACACGGGCGGTCGACCGCGAGGCCGACGATTACGCCCGGCTGATCCGGCTGGACAAACCGACTGCCCCGCCCATGGTGGACGCGAAGGATGCCTATCGCTTCTCCCAGCATCAGGTGGACGTCATCAATCTGAACAAGGACTGCTTTGACACCATTAAGATGGAAGAGATCGACAAGCGCAGCCTGGGTACGGACGCCGGACTCTTCATGGAACCGGATACCTATACGATGAACTATTACCGGGAGATCGGACTGCGCGATGAGCCGGTTCCGGACATCGTGAACTTTTCCCGCCTGCTGCGCAGGACGGACTTCGCGGCGGTTATGACGGAGCTGATGCAACAGCTGGAGCAGCTCTACAATTACCCGGTTGACATCGAGTACGCCTGCAACTTCACCAGAGACGGCGATTACAAGGTCAACCTCCTGCAGTGCCGCACCATCCAAACCCAGGGGCTCGGCCAGGCCGGGGTCATGCCGAAGGTGAAGGACTTCCTCTTCCGCATCAAGGGAAACTTTATGGGCGGGAATGCCTGCGTTCCCATCCGTTACGCGGTCTTTGTGCAGGTGGAGGAATATCTCTCCCTGCCGGAGAACCGAAAGTATCTGGCGGCGAGACGGATCGGCGAACTGAACCAGCTGATTACCGGAGCCGGTGCGGTGCTGCTCGGGCCCGGCCGCTGGGGAACCACCACGCCAAGCCTCGGCGTGCCGGTGAGCTTCGCGGAGATTTCGCGCTACACCTGCATGTGCGAGCTGGCGTATCAGTCCCACGGGCTGCGGCCGGAGCTCTCCTACGGCAGCCACTTCTTCCAGGACCTCGTGGAGACGGGAATCCACTACGCGGCGGTCTACCGCGGCGAGGAGGGATGCCTCTTTAACGAGACGCTGTTTGAGCAGTATCCGGATGTCTATCGGGAGCTCACCGGAGACGAGATTCTGGAAAATGTCATTAAGGTCTATGATTTCGGAGAAGAAGGCGCGATTCTCTATTCGGAGCTGAAGAGTAACGACTGCTTCCTCGGAATCCTGTAATGCGGGAAGTATTGCTTGCGTTTACCGGGCTTCTGTGATACAATACTCATGTTTTGCCAATCATGAGAAATAAGCTTTTCTATCCCCGCAAACGAGAGGGCTGAGCTATGAAAAAAAAGAAAAATCAGATCGGGAAAGGCATCGTCCGTTTCATCGACCGGGTCTTCGGCCTGTTTCTGGCAGCCGGATTTATGATCGGACTTTTCGGCCTCGGACTGGAGTATGTTCTGGTGAAAGGACCTTCCCCCGCACTGCGCGATTCCTTCGTCATGACGATGTCCTGGACACGGCGTTTTGACTTCATTCCGAACATTTTCCTGACGGAAGAAGAAGTCAGCACCATTGTGAAGGAGCATTCCGCCGCCAGAACCAGCAGCAAGACGGATGCCAGCCTGATTACCATCAAGGCGCCGGAGGAAGTGAATACAGAGACCGGCCCTCAGCCGGATGAATACGGCATTCTGGACGAGGACGGCGACGGCGTTGTCATCGTCGATGTCAAGAAGAAGGGCTTTACCGGAAAGATGATCGTGATCTATGATCCGTCCCGCGTATTTGTCGGGAAGCCGGAGGTGTACGGCGGCTATGGGCAGCCGATTGACGTTCTGGTTGAGAACTACGGCGCGATCGGCGGCATCAACGGCGGCGGATTCTACGACCCGGACGGCGGCGGCACCGGCGGCTATCCGGACGGTCTCACCATCTGCGAAGGGGAGATCTTCACCAACAACTGGAGCGAGAGAGCCTTTGTCGGCTTCGACGAGAACAACATTCTCCACGTGGGCTTCTTCACGAAAAAACAGGCGGTAGAGGAACTGCACATCCGCGACGGCGTCAGCTTCGGGCCGGCGCTGATCATCAACGGGGTCGGACAGTACGGCGCCTATATGGAAAGCGGCATTAACCCGCGTACGGCCATCGGGCAGCGTGCCGACGGCGCGGTGCTGATGCTCACCATTGACGGACGGCAGGTCCATTCCATCGGTGCCAGCTTTGGAGACATGCGCGATGTCATGCTGGATTTCAGCGCGGTCAACGCCTGCAATCTGGACGGCGGATCCTCTTCGGTCATGTATTACAACGGAGAGATTATCAACAGCCCCTCCTCGGCGAGCGGGGTATCGCGCGGACTCCCGGATGCGTTCCTGTTTCGATAAGACAGCGGTTTAAGATCGGAGATAACTATGGCGAAAACGAGAAGAAGCGGCGCGTCCGCGGCCGGAACCGCGCTGTATATTGTGATTCTGGTTCTCCTGATAGTAGTGATGGCGGCAGGCGGCCTGTATATTCTCAAGCAGGTCTGGACGTATGCCAGCGTTTATGACGAGACGCAGGCGGAGCCTGTTATCGAGGCCTATGTCAGTCATCTGCGGGAGACCGTCTGGGACGACAGCATCGCCGAGACGGTAAAGGCCATGCCCCATCAGATGCAGACCGACGAGGAAGTCGGGACGCTGGTGAAGGAGATGCTCCTCAATGACGAGCTGACCTATGAGCTCAAGCCCGGCGCGACCCGCACGGACAGCATGACCTATAATCTCCTCTGCGGAGGAAATGTCTTCGGAGAAGTGACACTGGTGCAGGATACCTCCCGCAACCTGGTGGAGGATGTGAATCTTCCCGAACAGGTGGTCGGCGTTCTTGCCAAGATCGGCGTTGCGATTCAGCCGGAGCTGTACTCCTGGAAGGTCGGGGAGGAGCGCTTTGACTTCACGGGGCTCTATTCGAGCATTACGGTGACGGTACCGGAGAGCTACCGGGTCACGCTCAACGGGGTGACGCTGAGCGATGAATACATCACCGAGCGCGACATTCATTATGACGTGCTGGACAGCTACTACTACATGTATGAAGATCTGCCCTGCAAGGTCACCTATCAGTTTGACAACATCATGGGGCATCTGGAGCCGGTGATCTATGACGAGAATGACAACGTTTTTGTCATAGATGAGACGAAGGATGACTCCCAGTTCCTGCAGCCGGTCGACACGCCGACGCTCGAGCGGATTGAGGCCTTCATTGACGTGTTCTCAGACAAATATCTGCAGATGAGCGCCAATACGCTGGATCCGAACATGGCCTTTAATGAGCTGCTGCCCTATCTGGAACAGGGAAGTGAGTTTGAAAAGCGCATGCGTCAGGCGGCGACGACGGACAGCTGGTCGCACAACTCCTATTACCAGTATAACGGCAGCGAAGTGCTCAGCGCGGTGAAACTGGGTGAGAACTTCTATGTGGTGGAGTTCAATGCTTCCGGTCAGGCCAACCAGCCTGCCGGCGTAAATGAGATTACCCGCAATCTGCGCGCAATTGTGGACGGTTCCGGAGAGCAGATGGTTGCGGTAACCATTGAGGATATCTAAGAGAGGCGTTTCATGGCTGAGAAACCGGATTGCAGAGAAGCCTGCGTAATTGTGCTTCCCTCCCTGAATCCCAACGAAAAGTTTGACCGCGTGGTCGACGGACTGATTGACGCGGGTTTTCAAAGAATCGTAATCGTGGATGACGGCAGCGATGCCGAGCATCAGAAGCACTTTGAACGGGCGGCAGCCTTCCCGGCCTGCACGGTGCTGCACCACGGGAAAAACCAGGGAAAGGGCCGCGCACTGAAAACGGCCTTCACGGCTGTGATGGCGCGCTTCCCGGAGACAGAGGGTGTCATCACCATTGACGGGGACGGACAGCATCTGACAAAGGACATCATTGCCTGCGGCAACAGGATGCTCGCGGAAAGGGACCGGGTTGTTCTCGGCTGCCGCGACTTTGATCACCCGGATGTCCCGGCACGCAGCGTGGCGGGGAACAAAACCACTTCGCGCATGTTCCGGCTTGTGTATAAGATCCGCCTGTCGGACACCCAGACCGGTCTGCGCGCGATTCCGCGGCAGTATCTGGAACAGTTTGCCCGGATCGCGGGTGAGCGTTTTGAGTATGAGACCAATATGCTGCTGCAGATGAAGAAAAGCGGAATCGCCTTTTCCGAGCAGGAGATCGAAACGGTCTATGAGGATGAAAACGCCGGCTCCCACTATGACACGGTGAAGGACTCCTGGCGGATCTTCAAAATCATGGCCGGACATCTGGTCAGCGGGATGAAGAAATGAAACGGGGAAAACAGCCGATTCTCTATACACTCAGCTCTGTCGCGTCCTGGGCGGTAGATACGGGCATCTTCTTCGTTCTGAAGCTGCTGTTCGGCGTCGCACTCGGCGTCTACGGGGAATCGGTCTTCAGTTTTGGCGCGCGCGTCATCTCGTCCTTCTTCAACTTTAACCTGAACAATCGGCTGGTTTTCGGCAACACGGGTTCCTACTGGAAGGCAATGCTGCGTTATTACTGCCTGGCTGTCCCGCAGCTGATCGCCTCCGCATCCCTGGTCACGCTGTTTGTGCAGCTGCTGCATGTCGGGGAGAGCGCCTATGCTGCCACTGCGGTAAAGATCGTGGTGGACGGCTGCCTCTTTGTGGCAAGCTTTTTTATCCAGAAGTACTGGGTATTTCGCAAAAAGGAAGAACTTGCCGGGGAAACGCCGGCAGAAAAATAAAAGATCGAGAGATCGAAAGGATAGAACGATGACTTACGAAATTGACATTGCCGGATTAAAACGAGATCTTCCCCTCTGCAGGGTGTCGGACGACCTGTATATCGGCGCCTTTGTCATGTTCGGAGATGTGGAACTGACGGTTCACTGCGCCACAGAGCTTCTGAAGCGGGCTCCGGAATACGACTACCTCATCGCGCCGGAAGCCAAGAGCATTCCCCTGCTGTATGAGATGGCCAGACAGAGCGGCGCCGACAAGTACTTCCTCGCGCGCAAAGGCCCGAAGGCTTACATGAGCGGTGTGTTCGAAGTGAATGTGAAGTCCATCACCACCATGGGCGTGCAGAAACTGGTCATTGACACGGAAGATGCCAAACTCATCAAAGGCAAGCGCATGCTCATCCTCGATGACGTCATCTCCACCGGAGAGTCCCTGCGCGCGACCGAGGAGCTGGTCAATCAGGCCGGCGGCATCATTGTCGGCAAGATGGCGGTTCTGGCCGAAGGCGCGGCTGCCGACCGCGATGATATTATTGTTCTTGGCAAGCTGCCTCTCTTCAACCCCGACGGCAGCGTCAAGGCATAACCCGAGGGAAGGGTATAAAAACGGCCATCAGCCGTAAAACCCTTAGCTCCCGATCAGCAATACAATAAGGAAAAACCGTTCCGCCAAAGCAGCCTGCTGACGGAACGGTTTTGCATCTTGAGCCCGACGGTCGTTATCGTATCCCCTTACACTTGCACCGCCGATCCGGCACGGAAAACCCGGCGGATTCCCGCAATCGGATAATCCACAAAGCGGCCGTCGGCAATCATGGCTTCTACCTCATCCTGAGACGCCCATTTCACAGCGGAGACCTCCTCTGTCTGGAGCGAAAGCGTATCCGGATCGACATCGGAGCGGACAAGATAGTAGTCGTCAAGCACATAGGAGAAGGTTTCCGTAAAAAGAAAAAAAATCGCGTCCCGCGCTGCCTGCAGACCGATCTCCTCCCACAGCTCCCTCTGAACCGCGTCGGGGGACTCCTCGCCGCTGAGGACAAAGCCGCCGGCGGAGAGATCCCAGCAGCCGGGATAGCGGTCCTTGCTCATCTGCCGCCGCTGAATCAGCAGTTCATTCCTGCTGTTGAGCACGCAGGCGTGGACAACAAGAAGCCGCTCACCGTCCCGGACTTCTCCGTTGCGGGCAACGGTGCGGCCGGTGCGCTCGTGTTGTTCGTTGTAAATATCCAGCAATTCCATATCGCATGCCATCCTTTAAGAAAGAAGGGGAGCTTCCGGAATTCCGAAAGCTCTCCTTCTGTTTTCAGACTGTCAGAACAGGTCGTCTCCGCTCTTGTTGTCAAGGCCGGGATGAATGTCAAAGCGCACCGCGCCGACGCGGGCTTTGCCGAGGACAGCCTGCTCGATCATGTAGGTGCCGCGGATTCCGAATCCGCCGCAGAGCTCAATGGCGCCGCAGCCGGCTTCGACCATCTCTTTTGCCGCTTCCACACCCTGCTCATAGGTCTCCACACCGATGGATGTGAGGCGGACGCCCGGGGTCTCGACGACGCCGCGATGGACCTTCGGATCCGCGCCGGGGGCGATGAAAATAAAGGCAGCGTTCAGCATGTTATTTCCTCCTTATTTATTTGGAATATGAATGGCTTTTTTATCGATATTCAGCGCGCACTCGCGCACGGACTCGGCAACGGTGGGATGGCAGTGGATGGTCTCGGTGAATTCCTTGACGGTGCACTCCAGTTTGATGGCGAGCGCGGCCTCCTCGATGAGCTCAGTCGCGCTCGGGGCGAGAATGTGGACGCCGAGGATTTCGCCGTATTTCTCTCCGGCAAGGATCTTGATCATGCCGTCGGTGTGGCCGGCAACCAGGCTGCGGCCGCTGCCGCTGGTCGGGAACTTGCCGACCTTGTAGGCGATGCCGAGTTCTTTGGCGCGCTCTTCGGTATAGCCGACGCCTGCGAATTCCGGTCCGATGTAGGCGCAGGAAGGACTCATTTCCGGCTTGAAGATGCGCTCGCCGCCCATGGCGTTCTCCGCCGCGACTTCGCCCATGGCCATGGCCGCATGGGCCAGCATCAGCTTGCCGGTGCAGTCGCCTACGGCGTAGACACCAGGAACGTTGGTCTCCTGCTTCTCGTTGGTCTGGATGAAGCCGTCCTTCACCGTGATGCCGGCCTTGTCAAGACCGAGGCCTGCGGTGTTCGGACCGCGGCCGACACAGACGAGAATCTTTTCCGCGTCGATGGCCTTCTCGCCGTCAGGGCCCTTGACCTTGACCTTCGCGCCGCCGGCGGCATCCTCAACCGCGACAACGGAGGTGGAGGTGAGAATCTCAAGACCCTCTCCCCGGAGCTTGGCCTCTGCCAGCATTGTGAGCTCGCCATCCATCAGCGGGAGCAGTCTGGGCTGCATCTCGACGACGGTGACTTTGGTGCCGTAGCGGCGATAGACGCTGCCGAGCTCCAGACCGATTACGCCGCCGCCGATCACGACCATGCTCTCCGGGATATGATCCAGGGACAGGCAGGCGGTGGAGTCAATCACGGCCTTGCTCTCTTTCAGCCCGGGAATGCCCGGAATGATGGGATAGGAGCCGGAGCAGATGATGACCTTCTCGGCGCTCAGCTCCTTGCCGCCGACCTTCACGGTCTTCGGGCCGGTGAAGACGGCCTCGCCGGAGACCGAGGTGACCTTGTTGAGGCGGAGCAGGGCTTTGACGCCGGAAGTGAGCTTCTCAACCACGGAGGCACGGAAGCCCTGAACCTTTTCCCAGTCAACCCGGACATCGGCGCCGATGATCCCGATGTTTGCGCTGTTGGTGGCGGCTTCGTAGATCTCGGAGCTGTGCAGCATGGCCTTGGTCGGCATGCAGCCGCGGTTCAGGCAGGTGCCGCCGAGAGCATCCTTTTCCACGATGGTGACCTTGGCGCCGAGCTGTGCCGCGCGGATGGCTGCGACGTAGCCGCCGGGGCCGCCGCCGATGACGAGGACGCTGCCCTTCTCTTCCGCCGCAGGTGCGGCCGCCGGAGCAGCAGCCGCGGCAGGTGCCGCCTCAGCGGTGAGCCCGCTGATGTCCTCATCGGCAGCGGCGATGATCGCCACCTTGCTCAGGACGGGAACGGTGGTGCCCGCCTCTACAAAAAGATGGCGGAGAACACCGGATGCGGAAGCTTCAATGGTGTTGGTGAGCTTATCGGTCTCCACTTCGAAAAGCGGTTCGCCTTCCTTGACTTCATCGCCTGTTTTTTTCAGCCAGCTGCTGACCGTGCCCTCGGTCATGGTCAGGCCGAGTTTCGGCATAACGACTACTTTTGCCATGATTCTTCTCCTCCCTTATGCCAGCATCAGCGCCGGATTCTCCAGCAGCGACTTGACCCGCTGCAGGAACTCTGCTGCCACGGAACCGTCCACCACGCGATGGTCAAAGGTCAGGCTGAGCGTCATCATCGGACGGATCACAATCTCTCCGCCACGGACGACCGCGCGGTCCTCCATCGTGGTAACGCCGAGAATGGCAACTTCGGGCTGATTGATGATCGGCGTAAAGCTCTCAATACCATACATGCCGAGGTTTGTGATGGTGAAGGTACCGCCTTTCAGCTTCTCCATCGGGAGACCGCCTTCGCGGGCGAGTTTGGCGAGCTCCTTGATTTCCGCGGAGATTTCGGTCAGGCTCTTCTTGTCCGCGTCTGCAACGTTCGGGACAACCAGTCCGTTGTCCAGCGCGACCGCGACGCCCATGTTGACATAGTGCTTGTAAATAATCTTATTGTCCTCGACCGAGCAGTTGAGCAGCGGGAATTCCGTCAGCGCCTTGGCGATGAACTTCACCAGCAGGTCGGTATAGCTGACCTTGATGTCTTTCGCTTTGAGCTGCTCGCGGTAGGCCTTCATGGCGCTCATATCCACGGACAGATTGGCGGTGACGGTGGGGCTGGTCATGTGGGAGTTCAGCATGTTCCGGGCGATGGCCTTGCGCATGCCGTTCATCGGAACGACCTCCTCCCGCGGCGCCTCATCAGCCGCCTTCTCACGGGTGCTCTCCAGGTAACGGAGAATGTCCTCCGCAAGGACGCGGTCCTTCGCCCCGATCTTCTCCAGATCGATGCCGAGGTCCTTCGCGACCGCGGCAGCGAGCGGTGAGGCCTTCGTCTTGGGCGCTTCTTCCACGGCGGGCGCGGCAGGAGCCGGCTTCCAGTTCTTTACATCGTCCTCAGTGATGCGGCCGTTCGGGCCGGTACCGGTGACAAGCGCGAGGTCGATGCCCTTCTCTTTGGCGAGCTTCTTCGCCGCAGGAGAGGCAATGATCCGGCCGCCTGCCTTTTTCTCAGCAGGGGCGGCAGCGGCGGGCGCGGCAGCAGCGGCAGGCGCTTCCGGCGCGGCGGCGGGCGCGGCGCTGCCGAGAAGACCGCTGATATCCTCCGCGGCTTCCGCGATAATCGCAACCTTGTCCAGAACCGGGACCGTGACGCCCTCTTCCACGAAAAGATGGCGGAGAACGCCCGAGGCGGAAGCCTCGATGGTGTTGGTTAACTTGTCGGTTTCGACTTCAAAGAGCGGCTCGCCTTCCTTCACAGCGTCGCCGACTTTCTTGAGCCATTTGCTGACGGTGCCCTCCGTCATGGTCAGACCAAGCTTGGGCATTACAACTACTTTCGCCATGGTATTCCTCCTTGTGTGTTCAGAAAGTATATATTTCGGTAATGGTTTGATGATATAGTATGTGAAAGGGATCAGTCCCTGAACATTCCCAGTTGTTGTGCCCGGGAGAGCGCCGCACGGGGCAGGACGCGCCACGGGCCGTCGTCGCTGACGATGAAGTCCGCGCGGTCGCCGGCGAAGAGCTTGACTTCCCGCTCGCCGTCAAGGGCAATCATGCACGGGCGGTCGGCAATGACCGTGTAGGCCTCGCCCAGCGGAAGCTCACACGAATGAAGGATGCTCATCGGCGTGAGAATTCCGGCAGCGATCGGCGCACGGACAAGGGTTCCGCCTTCGCCCAGCGCCACGGCATATCCGAAGGGATCCGCGTCCTCTACAATGCGGTAAGCGCCCGGAACCGCGGAAAACCCGATGGACGCGGGGTGACAGCGCGAGACGATGATGTGCTTCATCTTCACCGGATCCCAGATTGCCTTGGCACCGGCAAACTCGTCATCCGAGATGACCGCGTCGATCAGCGCCATATCCCGGTACTCGCCGTTGACGAAGACCTGAATCCGCTTATCGTGGATACAGACGCTGTAGGGATCTTCCATCATGGCGGTCGCCGCAGCGGCCATGCCGGCAACAGTCCCCTCCATCATAGCGGGGTATACGTTGTTGGTGCCGGTGGAAATGGACAGCATGGGCGTCTTTTTGAGGCTTTTTGCCGCGGCGCGGGAGGTGCCGTCACCGCCGAGCACGACCACACAGCCGACCCCCAGCTCTTCCATCATGGCGGCAGCCTGGACGGTATCGGCCATGGTTGCTTCAAAATTGAAGTCCAGAACCTCAATCTCGCAGCAGGGCATTTTGTCATCCTCCAGCTGATACTGCACACTGTAACCCATGGTAAAGGTGTCCGGCATGAAAACGGCCTTTTCAATGCCGATGCCGTAGGCGGCAAGGACAATGCGCTTGCAGATGTTGACCTTTTCGTTGTTGTCGATGGTGGTGGCATAGGAAACAAGCCTTCGAATATCCTTGCCGGACTGGGGATTTGCGATGATGCCGATGGACGCCATAAGGAATCCTCCTCTGTAAATTCTGTGCTGCGGCGTATTCGCCGCAGCACAGTGAGTTGCCGCCCCTTCCGGGAATCCGGAAGGGGAAGGGCAGCGTATCAGAACATCTTTTTCGCGGCAACCACGATGTCCCTCTCGTTGGGCATGTAATACTGCTCCAGATTCGGGGCAAAGGGCACCGGGGTGTCCAGAGAACCGATGCGGGCAACCGGGGCGTCGAGCAGGTCGAACATCTCTTCGCCGATGGTGGCGGAGATTTCGCCGCCGTAGCCGCCGCGCTTGGTTTCTTCGGTAATGATAATCGCCTTGTTGGTCTTCTCCAGGCTCTCGCGGATAATATCCTTGTCCAGCGGGAACAGGGTGCGGATATCAATGACCTCGGCCTTGATGCCGTCTGCTGCCAGCAGTTTTGCGGCTTCCAGAGCGGTGTATACCTGACGGCCGTAGGTGATGATGGTCAGGTCCTCGCCTTCGAGGGCGATGCGGCCCTTGCCCAGCGGGATGGGATCAAAGCTGGTGACTTCGCTCTTGGTGGCATACAGGGTCTTGTTCTCAAAGAACATGACAGGGTTATCGTCATCAATGGAACTCAGCAGCAGGCCCAGGGCATCCTGCGCGTTGCTGGGATACACGACCTTCAGGCCGGGAACATGGGTCAGCCATGCTTCCAGACTCTGGCAGTGCTGTGCGGCACCGCCGGTGCCGGCACCTGCAGGCAGACGGACAACCATGGGCATGGAAATCTTGCCGCCGAACATAAAGCGCATTTTGGCAGCCTGGTTGACCAGCTGGTCCATACCGACGGTCAGGAAGTCATTGAACATCAGCTCGGCGATGGGACGCAGACCGGTTGCCGCACTGCCGACGGCGCAGCCGATGATGGCGCCCTCAGAAATCGGGGTATCGCGGACACGCTCGGGACCGAACTCATCGAACATGCCCTGGCTGACACCGAAGCAGCCGCCGAACGCGCCGACGTCTTCACCGAACAGAACAACAGTGGGATCTTCGCGCATCCGGATGCTCATTGCTTCGCGAATGGCTTCACCGTAAGTCATCATTTTACTCATCTCTCACGCACCTCCGCATCAATATCAGAATATACATCCACGACGGCGCTCTCCTCCGGTGCGAAGGGCTGAGCATCTGCGAACGCGATGGCTTCCTCAATCTGTTTGGCGACTCCGTCCTTCACCGCCTGGATCTCTTCCGCGGTCATAACACCGTTTTCTTCCAGGTACTTCTCAAAGCGAGGCATCGGGTCCTTTGCCATCCAGGCAGCCTGCTCCTCTTTGGGCTTGTAGGTTGCGGGGTCACCTTCAAAGTGGCCACGCTGACGATAGGTCTTGCACTCAATGAGTGTGGGGCCTTTTCCGGCGCGCGCGCGGGCGACGGCCTCTTCGGCAGCTTCGTATACAGCGACAGGGTCATTGCCGTCGACGGCTACGCCAGGCACGTTGTAGGCAGCGCCGCGGTCGGCGATGTCCTTAATGGCCTGGTGGCGATCCTGGCTCATAGAAATGCCGTAGTGGTTGTTTTCGCAGACAAAGATAATGGGGAGCTTCCAAATGGAAGCCATGTTCAGGGACTCATGGAAAGTGCCCTGGTTGGTGGAACCGTCTCCGAAGAAGCAGACGCAAACCTGATCGGTTCCGCGGATCTTGATGGAGAGGCCGGCGCCGCAGGAAA
Source organism: Oscillospiraceae bacterium (assembly GCA_017448455.1). Classification (GTDB taxonomy): domain Bacteria; phylum Bacillota; class Clostridia; order Oscillospirales; family Oscillospiraceae; genus Limivicinus. The sequence goes on from JAFSLL010000132.1 coordinate 49,362, forward strand.
TGCAGTGGCCGGCGCCGACAATGCCGTTGGCGCCGAGGATACCCTTGTTTCTGTCCGCAATGTGCATGGAACCGCCCTTGCCCTTGCAGTAACCGGTGTAGCGGCCGAAGAGCTCCGCCATCATCAGGTTGAGGTCGCCGTCCTTGGCGATGATGTGACCGTGGCCACGGTGTGTACTTGTGATGAAGTCATCATCCCGCAGGCACTCGCAAACGGCCGGAGCAATCGCCTCTTCACCCAAATAGAGGTGGGCAAAGCCATAGATCTTGCCTTCTGCAAACAGATCCTTGGCTGCCGTCTCAAAGGCACGGATGCGGCACATGCGGGTATAGATGTCTCTCATCTGTTCTTTGCTGATTGACATGTCAAACCTCCTGTCTTGTGATGTGAGAATGCGGGTACATTCTCTTTCCGCAGACAAATTGTCTGTGCTTCCTGGGAATTATTATATTTTTTTCTCTTAAGATTCTCAAGACTTTTTTGGCTTTTGAAGTATTTTCTGCTTTTTCACCAGTAAAAAGAGCAATTTCTGTGTATTTTAAATAAAATGCCAAAAAAGAAACAAGATGTCATGAGAATAATTGAGAAAAAATGAGACGCGCGGTCTCACAATCTCAAAAATGAGAAAAAATGAGACAGCACGCGAAACGCCATGCTGTCTCATCTGTCCTTTTGTCAGAACGGCTGCTTTTTGATTGCCTTGGTATTGATGCCATACTGCTTGATCCGGCGGTACAGGGTTGCCCGGCTGATGCCCAGGCGCTCCGCGGCAGCCTGCACATCGCCGCCGCAGATGGTAAGCGCGGCAGTAATGGCGCCCTGACCGAAATCGCCGGATGCAGGGGCCGGCATTTCCACCTCTTCCGAGCGGTCCAGAGAGAATTCGAGATCCTCTGCGGTCAATACGGAAGAAGTGCAGGTATAATAAGCGCGCGAGATGCTGTTCTGAAGCTGACGGATATTCCCCGGCCAGGAATACGTATGCAGCCCGCTGAGGAAGGCCTCGGACATGGTCTTGGGCGAGGAGAGACTGCGGTCATTGAGCATCTGAAGAAAACGGTCCGCGAGGATGTCAATATCGGCCTGCCGCTCGCGAAGAGGGGGAATATCCAGTTTCAGCATACTGAGCCGGTAATACATATCCTTCCGGAAACTGCCTCTCTCGGCAAGTCGGTTCAGATCCTGACTGGAGGAGGAAATGAGCCGGATGTCCAGGACAATTTCCTGTGTACTGCCGAGACGCTGGACGGAATGCGTCTCCACCGCGCGAAGAAGCTTGGCCTGCAGCTCCAGGGGAATGGCGGAGACTTCGTCCAGATACAGCGTCCCGTTCTGCGCGAGCTCAAAGCGTCCAGGTTTCCCTTCCGAAATACTTCCGGGAAAGGCATCCGGCTCATAGCCGAAAAGTTCCCGTTCAAACATCTCACGGGGAATAGAGGCACAGTTGACAACAACGAAGGGACCGCTGGCATTCTTTCCCGCATTGTGAATTGCCTGGGCGAGGACTTCCTTTCCGGTGCCGCTCTCGCCCTGAATCAGGATGTTTCCTTCATAACGGGCAAAGGTGGCAGCCAGTGCCAGCTTCTTCTTCATCTGTTCGTCGCGGGTCGAATAGTCCCGGAAGGTATAGATCGCGCGGTTTCCCGAAATGTTGTTTACGGAGTTGATCAGGTGTTTCTGTTTGCGGAGCGTCACGCCGAGCGTCCGGTAGCCGTATTTGCTGAGCGGAGAAATCGTGATGCTGCAGTACTTCTGGCTCCCGTTGACCGACAGTGCGACATTGTCCGACTGCAGGCGGTCACCGCCCGCGAGGCGGCCGAGGTCCCAGTTGATCTGCGGAACGATGCTGCGAAACCCGACGCGGCGCAGACCGTCGAGGTCGGTTTCCAGCAGCGCGCATGCCGCGTCATTCATCCAGAACGGCTCTCCGTCCATGTCCAGCAGCAGCATGCTGTCCTCGCTGCTGTCCAGCAGCGCGCGCATCATCTCGGTATTGTAGGTGTTGACCATCTGAGACTCAATGTTGCTGGCGGCCTCCTTGATCAGCGCCAGGGTGTGGAGATTGACATCCCGGCGATCGCCGGAGAGGTTGATGCAGCCGACAATCTCACCGCTTGGCCCATGGATCGGCGCGGCAGAACAGGTCCAAGTGTGGTGCGAAGTACAGTAATGCTCCGGCCCGACCATCTGAATGGGAATGTCGTAATCCAGCGCGACACTGATGGCGTTTGTTCCGACTTCGAGGTTGCTCCACATGGCGCCGGGGACAAAGCGCATGTCATTGCAGCGGGAAATCATGGCCGGATGTCCCATGATTTCCAGCAGGTATCCCGCGCGGTCTGTCAGAACAATCAGGAACTGGGTCTCGGAGATCAGCTCGTACATTTCCCGCATGATCGGCAGTGCCGTGTCCAGAAACAGCTTGTTCTCCGCCCTGGCGCTGGCAAGAACCAGCTCATCAATGTGCCTGCCTTCACCGCCGGAAGGATTGACACCGGCCGCCTTGCATTTCCGCCAGGACTCGGCAATCGGCTGGCGGATTTCCGGACTCATGATGTCGTCAAAGACATACTGCGCCCAGAGCTCCGTCATTCTGTTGATGTCTTTGGGATCGGTCTGCAGTTCCATCCTTATGCTCCTTCATCCATGATGAGCGCGAGTATTTCCTCTTCGCGGATGCCGCCGAACAGTGAGGAAACCGGAAAGCGGGCAAGGACTGCGGTGAGATCCTGCGCGTTCAGCCGCGTTCCCTGCAGGGCCTCGCAGAGCCCGGTCAGCGGGGCGGTGGCCATAAAGTCACCGTAAAACACAAGCTCCCCAATCCGGCCCTCCCGGATATTCATCCGGACTTCGAGTGTTCCGCCGGGGAAGCGTTTCCGATTGCGGAAGGTATACGCCGGGCTGTGTCCGTAGGTCCAGTCCCAGCTGCGATATTTTTCTTCCGCCAGACGGCGGACAGCGGTCAGGTCCTCTTCCGGGAGGCTTTCCCGGATCAGGCCTTCCCGTGTCAGCTCCTCAAGCAGGCGCTCCCGGAACCGGGGAAGGTCTGCCCCCGGAGGGAGAAAGTCGCGGAGGTTTCCAACGCGTGAACGGACGGACTTCGCACTTTTGGACTGAAACTTGGCGGGGTCCGCGTGCAGTGCGCCGGCGATCATGTCCGGGTCGGAGTCGAAGAGCAGGGTGCCGTGGTGAAGAATTCTCCCACCGACAATCCGCTGTGCCACGCCGGAGACTTTCCTCCCGGCGACAAGAATGTCATTCCTGCCGCCGGTTTCAGCGGCCACGCCCATCGCCGCCAGCGCCCGGCAGACCGGGTCCGTAAAGCGGCGGATCGTGAGCGCCTCCGGATTTCCGACATCGCAGATAAAAGAATAGTTGAGGTTCCCAAGATCGTGGTAAACCGCTCCGCCGCCGGTCATCCTCCGTACCACGGTGATGCCGTGCTTTTCCACGAAAGCGGCGTCAATCTCCTCGGCCGCGTTCTGATTCAGGCCGATGACGACGGTGTTGGCGTTCTGCCAGAGCAGAAGCCATTCGCCCTTGAGGCGATGCTCAAGAACATACTGTTCCAGCGCGAGGTTATAGCACGGGTCCACAGAACCCGTTTCCAGATAATGTACAGGCATGGTTCGTCACTTCCTGTCCGGCGCAGCGCAGGCGAATGGATCAGGGCTTCTTGGCCTCTGCCTTTTCCAGGAAGCGCTGCTTTTTAATGATAAAGCGCTCGTGGGTTCCCTGGCCGATCAGCCCGCATTCATCGAAGGCACGGACCTCAAAAACGAGCCTGCGGCCGTCGATTTCGGTCAGGCAGCTCTCCGCCCAGACCTTCATGCCCAGCGGGGTCGCCGCGTCGTGGCTTACGGAAAGCCGGGTGCCGACGGTGCCCTGCCCTTCCTCCAGATACGGCGCGACGGAGCTCTGCGAGGCCTCCTCCATCAGCGCGATCATGCAGGGGGTCGCAAAGACTGGCAGGTCACCGGAGCCCATATGGGCAGCGGTGTTCTGTTCGTTGACAGTGCTTTCCGCACGGCCCTGAATGTTGAGTTCAAGCATGTTGAATTCCTCCCAATGATCAATATATTTTTTTCATTTTTAAATTGTATCCGAAATACGGCGGCATGACAAGCCCGGAATGGAAAGATGCGCAGAAGCGGAGGGCCTCAGATCAGACCGCCGCGGATCCCGTAAACGGAAACGGCTCCGAAATCCGGGAAGGGAGAGGAGCCCGTCAGAAGCGGAAGTAGATAAAGGGGTTGTAGCTGGAGCTCAGAAGCCAGATGACGCAGAGAATGAGAAGGAGAACGCTGAGGCCGCAGCGCAGCGCGGTCGGGAAGGAGTCGCTCCGGTCCGTCAGCTTTTTCGGGAGCGGGAACATCAGGAGCAGACCGATCGGAACATACAGAATTTTGTTAAACAGATCCGGGGAATCCGCGAGGATCATGGACCAGTTGGACGGGCTGAAGCGGAACATGCGCACCAGAACATCGAGCAGGACGGAGAAATCGGTGAGGTTGAAGAGCACCCAGCCGAGGCTGATGATCAGGAAGGTGTACAGCCAGCGCAGAACTACAGGGAGCTTTTCCAGCGCCTTGCCCCAGATCAGTTTTTCCAGGATCAGCAGAATCCCGTAGTAGAGACCCCAGAGCACAAAGTTCCAGCTGGCGCCGTGCCAGAGCCCAGTGAGACTCCAGACGATCATCAGGTTCCGAATCCAGCGCAGCCGGGAGACCCGGTTGCCGCCGAGCGGGATGTAGACGTAGTCCCGAAACCAGCCGGAGAGGGAGATGTGCCAGCGGCGCCAGAACTCGGTAACGGAAAGGGCGGCATAGGGGTGGCGGAAGTTCTCCGGGAAGTGGAAGCCGAACATCTGTCCGAGCCCGATGGCCATGTCGCTGTATCCGGAAAAGTCGTAGTAGATCTGCAGGGTGTAGGCGAGCATCGCCAGCCAAAGCGCGGCGCTTCCGTAAACGGAAGGATCGCCCCCGGCGTAGAGCGATTCCGCGATCCAGGCGACGCTGTTGGCAAGCAGAACCTTTTTCGCGAGGCCGATGACAAAGCGCTGAAATCCGGCGGCGAGATCCTCCAGGGATTCCTGCCGGCAGACCAGTTCCTCCTCTACGGTCTGATAGCGCACAATCGGACCGGCGATCAGCTGCGGGAAGAAGCTGACATAGAGGAGCAGCCGCAGGGGGTTCTTCTGGAGGCGGATCTTTCCCCGGTAGAGATCAATCACGTAGGAGAGAATCTGGAAGGTGAAGAAGCTGATTCCGAGCGGGAGCGGCAGTGTCTTTACCGCCACGGGCAGCCCGAAAAGCTTCGCGAGATTCTCGGCGGCGAAACCGAGATATTTAAAGAGAAAGAGGTTTCCCAGCAGCAGAACCAGCGAGAGGACGAGAAAGCATTTTTTTTGTTTCGGGAAGAAGGACATCACCATCCCGCCGAGCCAGCCGATCAGGGCGGCGGCAAGTAGGACCGGCAGGAAGCGCGGCTCACCCCAGGAATAGAACAGCAGGGATGCGGCAAGCAGAACGCCGTTTCTCCAGCGGCGGAAGCGAAGGGGATAATAGAGCAGCAGAACGACCGGCAGGAAGAAAAAGAGAAAACTCAGACTGCTGAATAACATGCCGTCAGCCCTCCACCAGAAAATCACCGCAGAACAGCACCTGACTGGCGATGATCAGAACGCGGTCGATGTCGTGTTCGCGGGCAAAGTCACCGATGCAGAAGGACTGACTTTCCGGCATGCGCATATCCACACTGTAAGTCCGGTTGTAATGGGAGGCGAGCAGCTTTAAAACGGCATTGTCGAAGGAATCGCCCAGAATCAGGATGTTCTCCCGCTCCGGCCGACGGGTGTCAAAGCTTACCAGGCCTTCGTCCCCGCCGTAGAAATACGCGTAGCTGAAGCTGCCCTCGTCCGGGAGGGCGAGCACCTCCGCTTCGTGACCGTATTCCACGCCGAGGTCGGGATAAGTGAATTCATAGACCGCGGGGTATTCCCGCATCTCCGTGAGGCCGGCGGAGGTCGCCTTGCTCCCAGTCAGCGTCCGGGAAAGCGCGACTTCCCGCAGCGGTGTGAGGCAGGGCTCGTCAATGCCCAAAAGATCATGAATCAGCCGGTAGCCGTGGTAGGAGCCGCTGTAATTCCAGTGGTGGTCGGTCCGGTAGAACTGCGTGGCGTAGTCCTCGTAGCTTTCGATGGGAAACCAGGCCGTTCGCTCTTCCGGGATCTGCAGCGCGGCGCAGGCCTCTTCCCGTACGGGGATACGGACGCCGGTTTTGAAGTCAAGCACCGCGTCGCTCTCTACAAAGAAGAAGTAGAAGGGGAGATCGGGGTTGGCGGCAATGGACCGGTTGAGCGCTTCGACCGTCTGATCAAACGTGATCTGAAAGGCTTCACGGTCAAAAGGCTGCCAGAGCAGGCGTCCGTCATGAAGATAGACGCCGTTGTAGCGGTAGAAGTAATCCGGATGTTTCGCCGATTCCCGGTCAAGCATCCGAAGGAGCCGGGCAGAGCTGAAGTCGTTGAACCATTTTTTCATCCGCTGCGCGCCGAAAATCTGATCGGAGAGCGCGGCTTCCACACCGTCCTGGAAGGAACCGTCCAGATACCCTTCCACAGAGAGTGCCGGCATCCTGTTCGCATAGCGGTTTTCGTAATAGTTGATGTCATTGGGGGAGCGCAGCAGCTGCACCGCGCCGAACAGCAGAAACAGCCAGACAAAGCCGACAAAGACGGTCTTCAGGATCCGGCTGATCATGGCGCGGCCTCGCTTTCCGTCCGGCGCTCCTGAAAAAAGCACCGTAGAAGCGCCCTGCTCTCCTCGGCGCGGACCCCGGCATAGACCGCGGGGCGGTGGCCGAAGTTTTCGGAGAAGAGATCCAGCACGCTCCCGCAGGAACCGGAATTTTCTTCGCGGGCACCGAACACGACACGGGGAATGCGGGCATTGATGATCGCCCCGGCGCACATGGGGCAGGGCTCCAGCGTGACATAGAGGCTGCAGCCGTCCAGACGCCAGTCTCCCACCAAAGCGCAGGCCTCGCGGATCGCTTCCATCTCGGCGTGGGCGGTCGCGTCGCGGCCCTCTTCACGCCGGTTTCTGCCGCGGCCGATAATCCGGCCCCGCGCGTCGGTGATCACACAGCCGACCGGGACTTCCCCGTGTTCGGACGCCGTCTCCGCGAGACAGAGCGCTTCCGCCATGTATTCGGTATCCGTCATTGTCTTCACCACCATAGAAAGCGCATCCACCCGACTGTGCGGGTGGATGCCCTGTTGTTTCCGAAAAAATTCCGATGCCGAATCAGGCGAGCGCCGCCGTGATGATGGACATCTGATAGACTTCCTCCGCGTCGCAGCCGCGGGAGAGATCGTTGATCGGCGCGTTCAGACCCTGCAGGATCGGGCCGTAGGCAGCAAAACCGCCGAGCCGCTGTGCGATCTTATAGCCGATGTTGCCGGACTGAATCTCCGGGAAAATGAAGGTGTTGGCATAGCCAGCGACCGGGGAGCCGGGGAACTTCAGCTGGCCGACGACCGGGGAGACGGCCGCGTCAAACTGCATTTCACCGTCGATGGCGACATCGGGGGCCTTCTCTTTGGCGATGGCCGTTGCGTTGCGGACCAGATCCACATTCGCGCCCTTGCCGGAACCCTTGGTGGAATAGGACAGCATCGCGACCTTCGGATCCATGCCGAAGACCTTCGCGGTCTTCGCGGTCTCTACTGCGACTTCCGCAAGCTGGGCAGCGGCAGAGAGGACGACGTTGCCCTCCTTGTCGAGTTTGTCCTGATAATCGATGTTGATGGCGCAGTCACCCATGGCGATCATCTCGTCACCGCGGACCAGAATAAAGCAGGAGCTCACAAGGTTGGCACCCTTCTTGGTCTTGACCAGCTGCAGGGCCGGACGGACCGTATCCGCGGTGGAGTAGGTCGCACCGCCGAGCAGCGCGTCCGCGACGCCCATCTTGACGAGCATGGTGCCGAAGTAGTTGCCCTTGCTGAGAGCGGCGCGGCAGTCTTCAGCGGTCATCTTGCCCTTGCGCAGCTCCACCATCTTCTCGACCATCTCATCCATGCCCTCGTAGGTGGCAGGATCCAGAATCTCAAGACCCTCAATGTCAAATCCGCCCTTTTCGGCAGCGGCCTTGACAACTTCCACATTGCCGACCAGGATCGGCGTGAGGAAGCCGCCCTTCTTCAGGCGGGCAGCGGACTCCAGAATACGGGCATCATGGCCTTCGGTATAGACAATCTTCCGGGGATTGGCTTTCAGAACTTCAATCAGATTTTCAAACATAGAACGTTCCTCCAACATTTGTTATATAATGAACAAAAATACTCTACCACGCGGGGATGAGAATTTCAAGAGAAAGTGAGAAATAGTTTTTGTTTACAAGGCGGGTGTTGTTGCGGTATAATATTATGGTTATTGCTACATCATAATGGTTATTGCCAGATCGGCGATCCCTGTTCATAAGATCGCCTCATTCAGGAAAGCGATGCGGAAACGGATGCAGAGAGGATTATGACGGAACAGAGCAAAATTCGGAATTTTTCCATTATTGCCCATATTGACCACGGCAAGTCGACTCTGTCCGACCGGCTGATCGAGATGTGCGGAGCGGTGGAAGCGCGCGTGATGGAGGACCAGATTCTGGACAACATGGATCTGGAGAAGGAGCGCGGCATCACCATCAAAGCCCGTGCGGTCGGTCTGCAGTATCGGGCGCAGGACGGGGAGGATTATACCCTGAACCTGATCGACACACCGGGGCACGTGGACTTTAATTATGAGGTCAGCCGCTCCCTTGCCGCCTGTGAAGGCGCGGTGCTGATCGTGGACGCCTCCCAGGGCGTGGAGGCTCAGACGCTGTCCAACACCTATCTCGCGCTGGACAACAACCTGGAGATCCTCCCCGTGATCAACAAGATTGATCTTCCGGCGGCGGACCCGCAGCGGGTGAAAAATGAGATCGAGGAGATCATCGGCATTCCCGCGCAGGATGCGCCGGAGATCAGTGCGAAGGCGGGCATCAACATTGAAGCCGTGCCGGAGGATATTGTCCGGAACATCCCTGCCCCGTCGGGGGATCCGAAGGCCCCGCTCAAGGCGCTGATTTTTGACAGCCAGTATGACAATTACCGGGGTGTCATTGTCTTTATGCGGGTGATGGACGGGCAGATTGCCAAAGACACGGAAGTGCTGCTCATGTCCACCGGTGCCCGCTACAAGGTGCTCGAGGTCGGCTATCTGCGGCCGACTGCGCTGGAGCCCTGCGAGCGCCTCTCCGCCGGAGATGTCGGTTATTTTACCGCCAGCATTAAGAATGTGGCGGATACCCGGGTCGGCGATACCGTCACCGAAGCTGTGCACCCTGCGGCCGAGGCGCTGCCGGGGTACCGGCCTGCGCGGCCGATGGTATACTGCGGCATCTACACCGAGGACGGATCCAAATATCCCGACCTGCGCGACGCGCTGGAGAAGCTGAAGCTGAACGACGCCTCTCTCTCCTATGAGCCGGAGAGTTCCGTGGCGCTGGGTTTCGGTTTCCGCTGCGGCTTTTTGGGAATGTTGCACATGGAGATTATCCAGGAGCGGCTGGAACGGGAGTTTAACCTGGAGCTGGTCACCACGCTTCCCTCCGTCATTTACAAGGTAGAAAAGACGGACGGTACCACGGTTATGGTGGACAACCCGCACAATTACCCGGACACGGTTACGATTGCCGAGGCGTACGAGCCCTATGTGAAGGTCTCGATCATCACGCCGAATGAGTTCGTCGGCAACATCATGCCGCTCTGCCAGGACCGCCGAGGGGAATATAAAAACATGCAGTACCTGGATACCCGTCTGGTGGAACTGCATTATGAGATGCCGCTCAACGAGATTATCTATGATTTCTTCGATACGCTGAAGGCGCGGACAAAAGGTTACGCTTCGCTGGATTATGAGTTTTCCTCGTATAAGAAGAGTGATCTGGTCAAGGTGGACATGCTGCTCAACGGCGATCAGGTGGACGCGCTCAGCTTTATCGCGCATCGGGACAAAGCCTACCCCCGCGCGAGAAAGCTTGCGGAGAAGCTGAAGGAGAACATTCCCCGGCAGCTCTTTGAGGTGCCGATCCAGGCAGCGATCGGCGGGAAGATCATCGCGCGGGAGACGGTCAAGGCCATGCGCAAGGATGTCCTGGCAAAATGCTACGGCGGTGACATTACCCGCAAGAAGAAACTGCTGGAGAAGCAGAAGGAAGGCAAGAAAAAGATGCGTCAGCTGGGAACCGTCCAGATTCCGACGGAAGCGTTTCTGGCGGTGCTCAAGCTGGATGAGTAGGAGGAGCGGCATGAGCGGAAGAATGCGAATATTCTGGCTGATTTTTGCGGTGCTGTTCGCCGCGCTTGCGGGAATCGGCTGCGTTTACGCGCAGCTTTTCGGAAGTGCGTATATTCAGCCGGGCGGAAGTCCGGCAGAAACAGTGACGCGGTTTTTTGACAGTGTGCAGAACGGCGATTATCCTGCTGCCTATTCCTGTCTGAGCGACTATACTTCGCTCGGCCTGGAGGAAGAGGCGGAATCGCCGGAGGCAGCCATGCTGCTGGACGCGCTTCACAGCAGTTACCGCTACACGCTCAAGGGTGACAGCCGGGTGAACGGTCTGGAAGCAACACAGAAGGTGACTTTCCGGTATCTGAACCTGAAACGGACCGAATCGGCAATCGCCGACAGAGTCAACGGCGTCCTGGAAGAGATGATCGAGGGGATGCAGCGGACTGAGATTTATGATGAAAACGGCGGCTACCGACAGAGCCTGACCGACGCGGTCTATGCCGCTGCGCTTGAGCAGGTGCTGCAGAACCCGGATTCGCTCTGTGTGGAAACAGAGCTGGAGATCCCGCTGCGATACCTCAACGGAACATGGCTGATGAGTACGGACCGCAGCCTGATGACAGCCCTGATGGGCGGCGCGGGCTGAAAGGAGGGGTGTAAGGCATGAGAGAATATGATCTGGACGAAATCCTGGCAGAATATGCCGATTATACGGAAGAACCGGAAGAGGAAGCCGTTCCCGCCGCAGAGGATTTGACCGCGGAACCGGAGCCGGTTTCGGAAGAATCTGTTGAGACGGAACCGGAGGAAGTCCGGGAAGAGGCGGAAATGCTGCCCGACGCAGAGCCGGACCCCAGCCTGACGCAGGTGTTTACGCCCGACGACATCCGGAAGGCAAAAGCGGACGCGGCAGAGTCTGCAGACGCCGAGCCCGGCACCGGGAAGAAGAAAGAAAAGAAGAAGGCTGCGGCGGCAGAAGATCCGGCGCCGAAGCCGGTGACCAAAAAGAAGAAAAAGAAGAAGGAAAGCTTCCTGAAGCGCCTTGGCTTTGGGATGCTGAGTCTCATCTTCGCTTTTGTCTCCCTGGTCACGCTCTGCTGGACGCTGGAGAATGTGCATCCGGACACGAAGAGCACAACCAGCACCATCCGGACGGCCGGAACGACAAATCTGGTATCCCGGCTGGACAGCAGTCTGAACAACTCCAAGGCTGAAGCGCTCAGTGACATCACCTTTATTCCCAAGCATTACAGCATTCCGGAAGGGGAGACGGTCGCGCCGAAGCCGCAGGAATCGAACTTCGGCAGTGTCAGTCCGGAGAACGCCGCGCAGGTGATGGATGTCATCCAGCAGGCGCGGGATTCCGGGCTGCTGGAAGGCCAGGAAGTGATTTTCAATCCGGAACTGAACTTCCGGAAGGATACCAATATCCAGTATTACTGCGATGAAACCATCCTGACCATCGTCTGGAAGGAGATTATTGACGGGAATACCGTGACCTGCTGCGAGGTAAAGATTGCCGACGCCAGTCAGTTCCGAAGGAAGTTTGTGGATGACAGCTTCGGCTCTTCCAATAAGCTCTTTGCCACTTCGCTCGCCGCGAGCACCAATGCGGTGGTCGCGATGAACGCCGACTTCTACATGTTCCGCGATTTCGGCATTGTGGTCTATGACAGGGAGCTCTATCGCTTCGGAGAGAACGTCTATACCGGCAATTACATGAAGTATAACTGCACGGATACACTCTTCATCACAGACACGGGCGACTTCCTCTTCTGGCACCGCCTGCAGCAGGCGACGCCGGATGAGATGCGTGCGCTGATTGCGGACAACAACATTCTCTTCTCGATCGCCTTCGGACCGATTCTGGTTGAGAACGGCGAACTGACGCCCTGCGACTGGTATCCCGCCGGAGAGATTGACCGCGGTTATTCCCGCGCCGGCATCGGGCAGAAGGATCATCTCCACTACTTCTATATGTCCCTGAACCATTCTCCCGAGAAGGAAGCCCGCTGGACGGTCAACCAGTTCGGCGCGCGGATGTATGAGCGCGGCCTGCAGCAGGCCTACTGCCTGGACGGCGGCCAGACCAGCGAAATTGTCTGGCGCGGCGCACCGTTCAATTACATTGATTTCGGCGGAGAACGTGAAGTCAGTGACATCATCTACTTTGCCACTGCCGTTCCGAAATCGGAGGGAACACCATGAACGAGATTGCCGTTTTTACCGGAAATATCACGATTTACTGGAGCGCGGTCATCATCTGTCTTGGCTGCGCTGCCGGCCTCTGCCTGACACTGGCGCTTTACCCGATGGACCATCGGCACAACACGGCGGTCTGGGTCTTTTTCCCGATCGCGGTGGCTCTGAGTGTGTTCTTATCCAGAACCATCCACTGGTACAGCCACATGGAACAGTACGATTCCCTTGCCGCGGCGGTGACAGACTACAGCAGCGGCGGATACTGCATTCAGGGCATCATCCTTGGGACCCTGATCGCGGCACTGCTTGTCCACGCGCTGCGGCTGGCACCGACAGCCGGAGAACTGCTGGATGCGGCAGCGCCGGGGGGCGCACTGGCCCTTGCGCTGATCCGCCTCAGTTCCCTCTTCAACACGAACTGCCGCGGCAGAATCGTCATTAACAACGCGGCGTTTCAGCATCTGCCCTGGGCGGTTTCCTGGACAGACGCCGCCGGGAATGTGGAGTTCCGTCTGGCGACCTTTTTCCTGGAGTTCCTGGCACTGCTCCTGATTACGGTGATTCTGTGCGCGTTCTTTTTCCGGCATCGCTCGGAGACGCTCTGGGAAGGATACCGGAATGAAGGCAATGTCGCCCGCCTGTTTGTGGTGCTGGTCGGGATTGTGGAAATCATTGCCGACTCCACTCGCTATGACTCCGCCCTGATGCACTTCTTCCTGCTGAAGAAGCTGAATCCCTATGCCTGCTTCATCTCGATCGCGCAGGTATTTTCCGCGGTCCTGATCCTGATTGTGTTTATCCGTTACATGCGTATCTCCGTCAAGGTCAACGGCTGGAGCTGGTACCATATTCTTGCCATCCTGGTCTTTGTCGGCAGTTTGGTCGGCATCGGCTTTTTCGGAGAATACCGCGTACAGCGTACGGCGAACTATGTGCTGTGCTATACCTGGCAGGGATCGTCATTGCTGGTCCTTGCAGCGGACGTGATCAGCATCTACGCGACCTGTGTAGCCCGCGGCGACTATGAGGATGAGTAGTTGAAATCTCAGGTGACATTTCTGCGCAGGAAGCTGAGCCCCTATGTGCACGTTGCCGCGGCGGTCATCCTGGTTTTTCTCCTTATTTTCGCGGGGATTCGGTTTCGCAGCTGGTACAGTCTGGGAGAAAACCGACGTCAGCTGACGCTGGTAAACGCCTGGAATCCGGTCTCCGAGACCGGCTATACACCCAAACTGGTTTCCGTAGAAGGTGGATTTCAGGCGGATCGCAGCTGCGCGGATGCGCTGACCAGAATGCTCAGCGACTGCCGGGCTGCCGGAAACAAACCGCAGCTGGTGTCCGCCTATCGGAGCCTGGATGAGCAGCTGGTTCTCTATGACGGAGAAGTTCAGCGCAGAATCGATGAAGGAAAAAGCCCGGAACTAGCAGAGCTTGCCGTTCGCCGGGAGATCGCCAAACCCGGCCGCAGCGAGCATGAGCTCGGCCTGGCATTTGACATTGTAGACGCGGATCATCCGGAAGAGGACGCCTCTCAGGCGGAAACCCCGACCGGACGCTGGCTGGCGGAAAATGCCTGGCGATACGGGTTCATTCAGCGCTATCCGGAGAATACCGAGGGGATCACCGGCTACAGCTGGCATCCCTGGCATTACCGCTATGTCGGAGAGGATGCCGCGGGGAACATCGCATCGCTGAATATAACGCTTGAGGAATATATCAATCTGTTTTACGGGGATGAGGCGGCTGTCGTCTATGAGGACGCCGGCTGATCCGTCACGGAGAACGAAATAAAAAGCATATTTGGAAAGGAAGTATAAGCTATGAGTGAGTGCAGCCATGACTGCTCCAACTGCAGTGAAAACTGCGCCGAAAGAAAACCGGAGAGTTTTCTGAAAGATTTGAATCCGTATTCCCGCGTGAAGAAGGTCATCGCGGTCGTCAGCGGCAAGGGCGGCGTCGGCAAGAGCCTGGTTACCAGCCTGCTTGCTTCTGAGATGCAGCGCCGCGGCTACCGCTGCGCCGTGCTGGACGCGGACATTACGGGACCGTCGATTCCGCGTTCCTTCGGGATCCGGGAACACGCGACCGGAACGGAAGAGTATCTGATCCCCGTGACGACGGAGAGCGGGCTGCAGATCATGTCCATCAACCTGATTCTGGAGAACGAGACCGAGCCGGTCGTCTGGCGCGGACCGGTGATCGCCGGCGCCGTTACCCAGTTCTGGACGGACGTCATCTGGACGGATGTGGACTATATGTTCGTCGATATGCCTCCCGGAACGGGAGATGTACCGCTGACGGTTTTCCAGTCTCTTCCGATCGACGGGGTTGTCATCGTCACCACGCCGCAGGATCTGGTGAGCATGATCGTGTCGAAGGCGGTCAATATGGCAGAGATGATGAACGTGCCGGTTCTCGGAATCGTGGAAAACATGAGCTATTATGTCTGTCCGGACTGCGGAAAGAAACATGAGATTTTTGGCAGAAGCCAGGCCGAGAGCGTTGCGGAGGCCTTCGAGATCCCGCATGTGGCAAAGCTGCCGATCGATCCCGCCATCACCGCCATGGTGGATGCCGGCGAGGTAGAGCGGGTCAGCGGTGAATATGTGAAAGGACTTGCGGACAGCTTCGAGGCAGAGCTCCCGGTGAAGGAGGCCTGACATGCTGATTGCGGTTGCTTATTAGGACGGAGAGATTTATGAACACTTCGGCCACTGTGAGATGTTCGCGCTGTATGAGTACGGCGAATATGTCGACGACTGCAAAAAACGTCTGCTCGACACCACCGAACTCCACGGACATCATCAGATGGTCGAAAAGATGAAGGAGCTCGGCGTGGACGCGGTCATCGCCGGCAACATGGGCGGCGAGGCCAAGGCGGAACTGCTCAGCGCCGGGATTGTTCCGATTATCGGCTACTGCGGCGACGCGGACACCGCTTCCGACCTGCTGGTAACCGGCAGACTGCCGGTTGCCCCGGGTGACGGCGGCTGCGGATGCGGCGGAAGCTGCGGCGGGAGCTGCGGCTGCGGGGAGGAAGGCGCCTCCTGCGGCTGCGGTGACGGAAGCTGCGGCTGCGGCTGCTGACAGAGTAATACAGCAAACACCCTCCGGCTCTGCCGGAGGGTGTTTGCTGTTTCTGGAACCGTTATTCCAGTTCCAGATAGTGTTTTCCGCTGGCGTTGATAATGACGGTCTCTCCATAGCGGGAAACCCGGTCCGCAGTCGGCTGATAGCGCCGGTGGACATGACCGTGAACCAGAAACGCCGGCTTCCACTGATCGAGGAGCGGCAGAAAGGCTTCAAAACCGCGGTGCGTCAGATTCGGTTCATCTCCGATCCCGTAGACGGGGGCATGGGTGAGCACGATATCCACACCGCCCGCGCGGCGCAGCTGAAACTGCAGGCGGCGGATCCGGCGTACCATCTGCCGTTCCGTGTACTGGTAGGGACCGCCGTTATAGCGGGCGCTGCCGCCCAGACCGAGGATGCGAAGTCCGTTCACGCGGACCAGGCGGTCGTCGATGCAGTCACAGCCTTCCGGCGGGAAACGGTCATACGCGCCGTCGTGGTTCCCGTGGACATAGAGCAGGGGACGGTTTGCCGCCGTGACCAGAAAGCTCAGGTAATCCGCTTTCAGATCCCCGGCAGAGAGGATCATGTCGATGCCCTTCAGGCAGCCGGGCCGGTAGTACTCCCAGAGATAGCGGTCTTCCTCATCCGAGACGAGAAGAAGCTTCACAGCTGTCCTCCTTCCACTTCGGGGAGGAGTTTTTCGCGCTCCAGGCCGAGGACACGGACCGCTTCCAGATGGTCAGGAAGCAGATCTTCAACACTTGGGAGACAGCCGTCCACATTGTCACAGAACCAGTTCATGGCGATGATCTCTTCCGGGGTAAAGCCGTGCGCGCCGTCGTTGCGCAAAACGCCGCTCTGATCAACAATCCTGCTGCGGAAGGGATCGACAGCGCCACTGCGAATCCCGGCGGTCAGAATCTCGCCGAGACTGCGGACACCGTCCGGAAGACGGCTGTCCATGTGGATGTCCAGCAATCCGCTGGCCATGCCCCACCAGTAGCTGATGGCACGGCTGGAGGAAATGTCGCCCCAGGAGCCGTTGAGGATGCTGAGAACAATTTTTTCGTACAGGCTACCCCAGTTCCAGAACGGAACGGCGAGCGGCCGCAGCGTTCCGTCCGGCTGCAGACGGAAGGTGCCGAGCTCAAAATAGCGGTCAACGGTTTCGGCGCTCGCCGTTTCCCGGTTGGAGATGACGGGGACACCCGCCTCCACAAGCTTTCTGACCGGGTCGCCGGGAAGACATGACCATTCCAGCTGAACGCGGACATGGGGATTGACCATCCGAGCGCCGAGGGCAAAGGCATTGACGCTCGCGGGCGTGCCGAAGATCGGGTTGTTGGCGACATAGCCGATGCGGTTTCCGTCCGCCATGGCTGCAGCGATGGCGCCGGTGACGAACTTGCACTCATAGCTGCGCCCGTTGTACATGCGTACACCCGTGAGCGGCTGGAAGAGCGCGCAGCTGAGGAAGCGCACGTTCGGATGGAGCGCGGCGGCTTTCCGGCAGGCATTGACCATCACGGCGGAAGTGGCGAAAACCACATCTGCGCCGGCCTGAACGGCATCTTCCACCAGCGCTTCATAGTCCCGGCCGTCCGTACGGAAGCTCCGTACGGTGACGCGGGAGGAGAGCGCTTTTTCCAAAGCCTGCCGGCCTTCGTCATGCGCCCTTGCCCACAGGCTTTCCGAGGGGGAGGCGGTAAACAGAAAGGCAACATTCAGGTGTTCCGGCCGGACGATGCCGCGCAGGCGGGAGAGGACCGTTTTCCCTTCAGCAGGGGGTTCTGTGCTCAGCTCAATCGTGGAAGCGCCCGCGGAAGCGGATACGTCCGGAAGCAGATTGGCAATCCGCTTGGAGAGCTCCGTCAGCGGGAGATCTTTGATCTCCTGAAAACGATAGACATGAAGCCAGGTCAGAAGAACCTCCGCATCGCTTACCCCTTCCGGAAGACGGTGGCGGCTCAGCGCGTCACGAAAGTGCTGAAAGCCGGCGGTAAAGCTCCTGCGTTCCGCGGTGGTCCAGACATGGTCCGCTTCAAACCCGAGCGCGGCCTGCAGGCGGGCATAGTCCCCGCGATGATGGAAGGAAAGACCGTAAAGGCCCGAGAGCGAGTAGAAATGCATGAACTCATAATAGAGCTGGATTTCCGGATCTTCCGTATAGCGGGGGATCACACGGGTGACGCGGGCAGAGATGACAGGTGCCCGGAAACTGCGCAGGACACTGAGCCGCTTGTTGCCCTCCTCGACATAAAAGCGTCCGAGGTATTCATAGCAGGTGATGGGCTCCCGGATGCCTTCCGGACCGAGATGCGCGGCGCAGAGGGAGATCCATTTGGCGCCGAACTCCGTATCTGTGCCCATCAGCGGCATAAAGTTCCCCGCCAGTGCGGGTGTCCGCCCCGCTGACCGGGTGCCGACAAACAGCTCGGCGGGCACATTGATAACACCGAGATCGGCATAGCCTGCGACGGCGGATTCCTGCAGGATATCATCCAGGATCAGGGGGTAGGGATATTTGCCGTGGGCAACGGCCTCTTTATAGTATTTCCGACCCGCTGCCAGCGCGGCCTGAAATTGGACAATGGCATCATGACTCATGAGAAGTTTCCTTTACCTTCAACTTGTACGGATTAACGCAGTACGACCCAAAGCAGGTAGATGACTGCGGCAATATCAATCAGGGCCAGCAGTGCAAAGCCCCAGACAAAATACCAGTGTTTTGTCTTATGTCGGAAAACGCGCATTCCGAGCCAGCCGCCCGGCGCCCCGCCCACCAGCGCGATGGAAAAGAGCGTTTTTTCGGAAATGCGGGGGCCTTTCTTCTTTGCCTGCCGTTTGTCCAGCCACATCATGGCAAAGAGCACCAGGCTCATCAGCAGAGCCCACAGAACCGGATACAGATAGATGTTGATGTAACACGCCCCCTTTCTCCTCTTTTGCGAAGGATACGCTTATTTCAGAACAACATTTTCTTCTCCCAACAGTTCCTGCAGTTCCAGCAGCAGGCCTTCATGCAGCAGGCAACGCGCGCCAAGGCGTTTTTTTTCGCGGTCGCACCAGATAATCATGCGGGATTTACCGGGAAACATGGTCAATATCAGCCCGATACGACGGAGGACAGGATCGGTTTCGGAAGGAACGCGAATCCAGAGTGTTTTTTCCGCGTCCGGCTCTGAAGCCGCGCTACCATCGGATGTCTCGCGGTTCTGTGTCCCCATGTCTTTCCCGCCCGGCACGGTCAGATCTGACAGAGGCCGGATGGAATCCACCATGAGCTGCGCTTCTTTTTCATCCCGAACAGAGATGCGGCCGCGAACCAGAACAGCCTGGTTGTCGACAATATAGGAACCGCACAGATCCAGTGCTTTCTGAAAGACAATCAGTTCCATGTTCCCGGTGTCATCCTCAAGCTGAACATAGCACATGAGACTGTTGTTTCTGGTTGTGCGCGTCCGATGGGAGGATATGACGCCCGCAACCGTGACGGTCTGATTGTCCTGGTAGGTCTGCGGGCCGTCCTCCGAAGAGAAATCGTTGACGATTGCTCCGAGAGGCTCTGCGCCCGCCTGACGGACTATGCCGCGGTACTCGTCCATCGGGTGCCCGCTCAGGTAGAGCCCGGTGATCTCTTTCTCCATGGCCATACGCTCTCGCGGGCTGTAATCCTCGACATTCGGGATGGGCATGGTGTCCCGCTGCACATCCGCGCTGTCATCTCTGTCAGAATCCCAGGCGCCGAAGAGATCAATCTGCCCCGAGACGTTGTCCCGGTTTTCGCGGGCTATGGTGTCAATCATAGAGCCTGCAACAAGCACCAGCGCCTTTCGCCGGTACCCGAGCGAGTCAAAACCGCCGGCGCGAATCAGGTTTTCAACTGCCCGCCTGTTGAAGTCCTTGCCGTTCATGCGGCGGAGAAAATCCTCAAAGCTCCGGAACAGCCCTCCGGACTCCCGTTCCGCCACCAGCTCGGCGACAGCCGTTCGGCCGATCCCTTTGATGGCGGCAAGGCCGAAGCGAATGCCTGATCCGGAAACAGAGAAGCCGGCTACAGACTCATTTACATCAGGCGGGAGCAGCGTGAGTCCCAGATCGCGGCATTCGGCGGTGTATTCCGCGATTTTGACGCCGTTGTCCAGAACGGAGGAGAGCAGCGCGGCCATGTATTCACCCGGATAGTGCCGCTTCATATAAGCGGTGCGGTAGGCGACAATCGCGTAGCAGACCGCATGCGCCTTGTTGAAGGCATAACTGGCAAAATCCAGAATTTCATCGTAGATGCTGTTGGCGACCTGTTCCGGAACGCCGTTTGCCACAGCGCCGGAGATGCCGCGGGAAGGATCGCCGTGAACAAAGGCAACCCGCTCCGCGTCGATCACGGCATGCTTCTTCTTGCTCATGGCGCGTCGGATCATATCCGCCTGCCCCAGCGAGAAGCCGGCCAGCTGACGGAAGATCTCAATAACCTGCTCCTGATAGACAATACAGCCATAGGTAACGGACAGGATCGGACGGAGGAGAGGGTGCTTGTACTGCACGTGATCGGGATGCGCCGAATACTCGATAAAGCGGGGAATGCTGTCCATCGGGCCGGGACGGTACAGAGCGACTACGGCGGTAATATCCTCGATGCTCTTCGGACGCAGATTCATACAGACCCCTGTGATGCCGGTGCTCTCCAGCTGAAAGACGCCCTCGGTCCTGCCTGCGGACAGCATCTCAAACACCGCGGGGTCATCCTCCGGGATATTCTCCACATGGAATCCGGGCTCCTTCCGGCGGACCAGCTTCGCGGCATCTTCCAGAACCGTCAGGTTTCGCAGGCCGAGGAAGTCCATCTTCAGCAGACCGAGCTCTTCCAGTGTGGTCATGGGGTACTGACAGACGACAGACTCATCGTTTTTCGCGAGAGGAACATATTCGAAGACCGGTTTCTCCGTGATAACGACACCTGCCGCGTGCGTGGACGCGTGCCGCGGAGTGCCCTCCAGAGCACGGGCCACATCAATGAGCCGACGGTTTTTTTCACTGCTTTCGTAGAGTTCCTTCAGCGGCTTTGAAAGGCGGAGCGCTTCGTCCAGCGTCATGTTAAGCGCGGTGGGGACCTGCTTGGCAACGGCATCGGTTTCCGCATAACTCATGGAAAGAACGCGTCCGACATCGCGGATGGCCGCACGCGCTGCCATGGTGCCGAAGGTGACGATCTGCGCGACATGGTCGGAGCCGTAGAGCCGGTTGACATAGTCGATGACCTCACCGCGGCGGTTGACACAGAAATCTACGTCAATATCCGGCATGGATACGCGCTCCGGGTTCAGAAAACGTTCAAAGAAAAGAGAATACTTGATCGGGTCGACATCGGTGATCGACAGACAGTACGATACCACACTGCCTGCTGCACTGCCGCGTCCGGGACCCACCGGAATGCCGTTGCGCTTTGCGTAGCCGATGAAGTCCGAAACGATCAGAAAATAGTCTACAAAGCCCATTTTCTCGATCATCTGCAGTTCATAGTCCAGCTGGTCATGAACCTCCGGACGGTCGGGATAACGGACGGCAAAACCCTCTTCACAGAGCCTGCGCAGGTAAGCCGCGCTGTCGGTCTCCCCAGCAGGCAGCTTGAAGCGCGGCAGGTGATAGTGGCCAAACTCAAAGTCAAAGCTGCAGCGGTCCGCTATGATCGCCGTATTGTCCGCCGCTGCCGCGTAGCGTGGATAGAGGCTGCGCATTTCCGCTTCGCTCTTGAGGTAGAACTCTTCCGTTTCAAAGCGCATGCGATCGGACTCATCCACGGTCTTTCCGGTCTGAATGCACATCAGCACATCCTGGTAATAGGCGTCGCTTTTTTCCAGGTAATGCGCGTCGTTGGTCAGAACAAGAGGAATACCGGTCTCCCGGCTGAGCGCCGCGAGACCTTCCGCGACCTGCTGTTCTTCGGGAATATTATGATTCTGAATCTCAAGAAAAAAGTCTTCCCGGAACAGCTCCCAGAGATCCAGCGCGCGCCGCTTTGCCTTTTCCGGCTCCCCACGCAGAATCGCCTGGGGTATTTCCCCGGCGAGACAGCCCGAGAGACAGATCAGGCCTTCCGCGTGTTCATGGAGCAGCTCCCAGTCAATGCGGGGCCTGACATAAAAGCCGTCGACAAATCCTGCGCTGACCAGTGCGCAGAGGTTCCGGTATCCGGTTTCGTTTTTACAGAGCAGGATCAGATGAGAGTAATTGTTGTCAATGCCGTGCTCTTTATCAAAGCGGCTGCGCGGGGCGACATAGACCTCACAGCCGATGATGGGTTTGATTCCCTCCTTGATACAGGCGCGGTAAAACGCCACCGCGCCGTACATGACGCCGTGGTCGGTCACCGCGATGGCAGTCTGGCCGAGCGACTTCGCCTTTTTGGCGATGCCGTCAATGCGGCAGAACCCGTCCAGCAGAGAGTATTCCGTATGAACATGCAGATGGACAAAACTCATGAGGGCTCCTTTTCGGCAAGGAGAATGATTTTATTCAGCCGATGCGAGAGACAGCTTTTTGTGACAGGCGGGTTGGAAAGCAGCGCAAGGTCCGCAAGGCTCGCTTCCGGATTCGCCAGGCGCAGGAGCGCAGCGTCGTGGAGCGGTTCCGGGAGCGAGTCGATCCCGTCCCGAAGCAGCAGTTTTCGGATGGCCGCGTTCTGCCGAAGAGCTGCGGAAACCGTCTTGTCCGCGTTGGCGGAATCGCAGTTGATCTGGCGGGTGATGGTATTGCGCATTTCCTTGTCCACTTTGGCAGTCAGAATGCTGACAGCAGCGACGTGGGCGCCGATGCGCGCAAGAAAATCGGAGATCTGGTCGGCTTTTTTAAAATACAGCAGGGTGTGTCCGTTCCGTTCCGCCTCTTTTGGATCCAGATCCATTTCGAGCAGGATGGAACGCAGTTCTCCGCTGATGCTGCGATGAGCGGTCGCGATTTCCAGGTGGAAGCGCTTTTCCGGATCGGTGACACTGCCGCCGGCCAGAAAGGCTCCCTTTACAAAGGCTTCCGGGCAACCCGGATCTTCCAAGACGCTGAGATTAATGTGGTGCGACAGGAGACCGCGGACATCGGTACCGAAGCTCTCCAGGATACGGCTGATTTTCTGCGGATCGGTGATGCAGAAGCTCCGCTTCCCTCGGGCATCCGGCGGAGGCAGCTGGTCAAAGGAGACGGAAAATGCCCGCCGGAACAGACGGGGCAAACGTTCCGCAAAAGCCTCGCTTGCCGTAATGATGCGGACCTCGGAGGCACGGAAACAATTGCAGTAGAGCAGAACACCGTAGCATTCCGCAACGGCAAGCGCGCGCCGGTCGATACGGCTGCTGCAGAGTTCCGCTTTGGTGTCGGATGAGAAGGACATGACGACGTCTCCTATTTGTCGATGTCGCGGTTAATGTTTACGGAATTGACATTATCCGCAAGCAAATGCTTGTGCAGAGCCGATGCGATGGCTACACTCCGGTGTCGGCCGCCAGTGCAGCCAATGGCAATGGTCAGGCTGTGTTTTCCTTCCTCAATGTAGTAAGGGAGCAGAAAGGCGATCATCTCTTCCAGTTTTTCCAGAAAACTGCGGGTCTGCGGATATTTGAAAACGTATTCCGCGACCGGCAGGTCCAGCCCGCACAGAGGACGCAGAGATTCCACATAAAAGGGGTTGGGAAGAAAGCGAGCGTCAAAAACCAGATCCGCATCCAGCGGAATTCCATGTTTAAAGCCAAAGGACATGACCGTGACATCCAGCCTGCGCTTTCTGCCTTCGCCCGCAAAGAGCGAGAAGAGTCGGTTCTGCAGCATCCCGAGCGTCATGGAAGAGCTGTTGACGACAAAATCCGCCTTCTCTTTGACGGGGGCAAGCAGTTCCTCTTCCCGTCGGACAGCGTCCTCGGTGCGCATGCCCTTTTCCGAGAGCGGATGAGGACGGCGGGATTCTTTATATCGCCGGACGAGCGTTGGAATGTCCGCATCCATGTACAGAATTCGAACGGCGCAGTCCATGCTCCGCAGTTCGTCCACGGTCTTCAGCAGTTCGCCGAAACCTTCCCGGTCCCGGATGTCCGTTACCAGAGCAACTTTCTCATAACGGCCGCGGGTGTCCAGACAGAGCTCGGCAAAGCGCGTCATCAGGGCAACAGGCAGGTTATCCACACAGTAGTAGTCCAGATCCTCCAGAACGTCACCGGCACAGGTCTTCCCGGCGCCGGAGAGTCCGGTGATGATCAGAAATTCCATGAGAGACTCCTTTACTCTTCTTGCATTGACAGTCCACTGACGATACGGTTGCGTGGCACTTTCGGCCCATGATCTTCAAGCCGGTAGTCAGGCGGGAGAATGATGATCTCCGGTTCCAGAACAACGCCGCTTTTTTCATAAACCGTTTTGCGGATATGCATCATCAGGTCATAGACCTCGTGGCTGGTGGCACCGCCGCGATTGACAATAAAGCCGGCGTGTTTTTCCGAAACCTGCGCGCCGCCGATCTGAAAACCTTTCAGCCCGGCCTCGTCGATCAGGGCAGCGGCGAAGTGCCCTTCCGGACAGCGGAATGCGCTGCCGGCGGAGGGCAGGTCCAAAGGCTGCTTGCTCCGGCGTTTTTCCGAGAGTTCCTGCATTCTTGCCGCGATTGCTGCCGGGTCGTCCTGTTCCAGACGGAAAACAGCACTGATGACGACACATCCCGGGGTGTTCTGGAAACAGCTTTTCCGATAGGAAAACGCGCATTCCTCCTTCGGAAGCTCGCTGAGGGACTGAGCGGGAATATAAAAATAAACGACGCTCTCAATCACATCCTTGAGTTCTCCGCCGTAAGCGCCGGCGTTCATCATACAGCCTCCGCCGACTGTGCCGGGGATTCCGCCGGCAAATTCCAGTCCTTTCAAGCCGTTTTCCTGTGCGAAAGCCGCGAGCTTTGCCAGCGAAACGCCGGCCTCCGCGTATACCGCACCGTCCGGAAGCAGAAAGATCCGCTGCAGCTTTTCCGTGCTGACCAGAAAGAGATCCGCGAGCCCTTCATCCGGAAAAAGGATGTTCGTACCGTTTCCCAGCATGAACGGAGCAATTTCGTGCTGCTTCAGAATGTCGCAGAGCTTTGTAAAGGAAGTGATGTCCGAAGGACTGGCAATGGCGCGGGCGGGTCCGCCGATCCGAAAGGACGAGTGGGCGGACATGGGTTCATTTTCCAGCAGCTTCATGCCGGGGAGCTGTGCCCGGACGTCCTGTATGGCAAGTTCAAGGTTTTCCATGCTTCGATCTCCTGTCAGATAATGCCGTTGTCAATGGCGTAGTCATGTTCGGCGGCAAGCATCTCCGCCGCGTTGAAGCCCATCTTTTTCTGCCGGTTGTTCATGGCGGCAAGCTCGAGGATAACAGCGAGGTTGCGGCCGGGCGTTACCGGTATGGTGACACGGGGGATGGAAACGCCCAGAATCTCTTCGGTTTCACTCTCGATGCCCAGACGGTCGTAAGCTTTGCCGGAAACCCAGTGTTCCATGTGTACGACCAGGTCGATGCTGGTTGAGGGCAAGACAGCGCCGATGCCGTAAATGTGGCGGACATTGATCACGCCGATTCCGCGCAGTTCCATATAATAACGAATGATTTCCGGGGCGGTGCCGACGAGCGTGTTTTCACCGATGAGCTTAATCTCGACCGCGTCATCGGCGACCAGACGATGCCCGCGCTTTATAAGTTCAAGCGCGGTTTCGCTTTTCCCGATCCCGCTGTCACCCGTCAGAAGAAGACCTTCGCCGTAGACGTCTACCAGGACTCCGTGCGTGGTAAGACGCGGAGCGAGATAGTTATGCAGAAGGAAGATCATTTTCGCCTGAAAGTCAGAGGTGTCAACGGGGGTATAGAACAGGTTGCGGTCATATTTTTCCGCCATTTCCAGGCACTCGGGAAAAACCTCGCAGCCGTGGCAGATGACCAGCGCAGAGATGTCGTAGGCCATGAAGCGCTCAAAGGCGCGCAGCCGGTCTTCGTGGCTCAAAGTGGAAAGATAGGTCGTTTCTACCATGCCGATCATCTGGATGCGCCGCGGGTCGAAGTAATTATAAAAACCGGTCAGCTGCATGGCGGGACGGTTGACGTCCGCCATTGTGAGGAGCGCGCTGTCGTAGTTTTTAGAGGTGTGGAGGATCTGCATGTTCATTTCCTGAACAATGGTCTTCAAAGGAACTGTGTATTTGCCGCGCATTCGATTGCCCTCCTGACGCTTTTATCATGATACTGCTATTATAAAATGGCGGTCGGCAATTGGCAAGCATTATTTCCACGCACCCGGGCGTAAAAAGTGCATTTTTGCCTAAAAAAAGCTTGCTTTTCTGTGTGCGGTCTGTTATTATACTTAAGCTGTCTTTTCAGCTAACACGAGCAAGGAGGTGCTTCAGCTATGGCAAAGTGCCAGTTCTGTGATAAGGATGTTGCTTTCGGTATTCAGGTCAGCCACTCCCACAGACGTTCCAACCGTACCTGGAAGCCGAATGTGAAGCGCGTCAAGGCCATCGTGGACGGGACTCCCAAGCATGTCTACGTCTGCACACGCTGCCTGCGCAGCGGAAAGGTCACCCGCGCTGTGTAATTGAACATTACCCGATCAAGCCTGTCGTAGAGATTCCGCGACGGGCTTTTTCGGACCTTTTGGAGGAAACAGAGATGAAAGAACTCGAAAACCGGATATTAACAGATGGGAAGGTGCTTCCGGGCGGGATCCTCAAAGTGGACGGCTTCCTGAACCACCGCATCGACCCGCAGCTGTCCTATCGGATGGCGCAGGAACTCCGCAGACTGTACGCCGAAGAGCAGGTGAACAAGATTTTGACGATCGAAGCCTCCGGCATCGCGCTTGCCTGCATGGCTGGTTTCGTGTTTGACTGTCCGCTGGTCTTCGCAAAGAAGAGCAAGACGAAAAATATCTCTGACAATGTCTGGTCCGCGGAGGTGGAATCCTTCACCCATGGGAACACCAATACCGTTGTCGTTTCGAAGGAATATCTGGGACCGGGGGACCGCGTGCTGATCGTGGATGATTTTCTGGCGACAGGGGCCGCGCTGGTCGGGCTCAAAAGCCTCGTGGAACAGGCGGGCGGAACCGTGATTGGCGCGGGCATTGCCATTGAAAAAGCGTTTCAGGGCGGCGGGGACGCGCTGCGCAGGGAAGGCATGCGTGTCGAGTCGCTGGCGAAGATCGCCGCCATGACGGACGACAGCATCACTTTTGCAGAATAAAATCGAGACCTGCAGGAAGCACATGACCGGTCCTGCAGGTCTTTACCTGTTTATGATGTTTCTATGCTCTTGCGCAGAAAAGCCAGCGTCTGCGGAAGGGCTTCTTTTTTGCTCACGCCTGCAAGCTGAAGCTTGTGCGCGTATTCCAAAGCCTCGTGGAAGGAAGTGCCGGGCCGGAACCCTGCGGCGATCAGGTCAGCGCCTGTTACGGCAGGCTGAGACATGATTTTTTCAAATTCCGAGAGATGTTCCCGCAGACTGGCCTCTATGGGCGGGTAGTTTTCTTCCGTTCCCCAGCTGCCGAACACGTCCGCTCTGCAGAGCAGGAGCAGGTCGGCCGAGCAGATCGAGCTGTCAAAAACCCGATTGAAGGCTTTCTTTCCTGCCTTCTGCGTAACCATGATGTTTGGCTGCATGTGAAGGGAGACCATGTTTTTCACATACTGCTTCAGCCGTTTCTCGTGCGTGATACGGGATAGGAACTGCTCCGCAATCGGGACGCCGGCCTGATCATGGCCAAAAGAATGGAGTCGGCCATCATCTTCGACCCGGGTGGTCGAAACTTTGCCGAGATCGTGGCAGAGGGCGGACAGCATCAGACCGAGCGGATTCTCCGCAAAGTCACGCAGCTTTGCAGCCTGATCCAGAACCAGCATGGTATGGTTCCAGACATCCCCTTCCGGATGAAAGCGCTTCGACTGAGGAATGCCGATGAGCGCCTCCACTTCAGGAAACCAGAACGAGAGCTGATTCATCCGGCGGAGCTCCTGAAAGAAGACGGAGGGACGGTCCGCTTTCAGCAGGGCTTTTTCCAGTTCTCCAAAGACACGTTCGGGAGAAAGCGTACGCAGATCCATTTTCCGGCAGACCTCAACGGTATCCGGAGAAACGGAGAATCCGAAACGGGAAGCAAACTGCGCTCCGCGCAGCACGCGCAGCGGGTCTTCCGCGAAGCGTGTTTCATCGATATGCCGCAGGATCTTCCGGTTCAGATCCTGTATGCCTCCAAAGTGATCCACAATCTCTCCGCTCAGCACATCCTGCATCAGCGCATTGACGGTAAAGTCCCGGCGCAGAGCGGCATTGCGGGTTCCGATGAAAGGGTCGAGCGTACAGAGAAAATCCCGGTGCCCTCCTCCGACCGCTTTCTCAGAGCGAGGCATAGCGATATCCAGGCCGTAATGCCGCAGCCCAAAAATGCCGAAACTCTCTCCATAGGCTGTCATCTTGCCGAGAGAGCGAAGAATTCCGGTCAGGGCCTCCGGCGTAACGCCATGGACTTCCATATCAATATCTTTATTGTCTCTGCCGAGCAGAAGATCGCGCACATACCCGCCCACATAGTAGACGGAACCGCCGGCTTCCCGGACACGCAGCGCGATTTCACGGGCCATCTCTCTGTCTGTCATGTCTGCACCTGCTGACTGTCGGTGATCCACAAAGAAGGGTAGTTTCTTTCTCTGAGGGAATTATAACAGGTTCGGGCTGTTTTTCAAGAGAATCCGTGTGAATAAGGCACCGGGAGAAGTATTGATTTGACGGGTCGGATAAGGTATAATCCGGGCAAGAGGAAAAAGGCGGTTTTGACAGTGCTGCCTGCGCTGTGACTGCCGCCGGAGAGGAGGCATCGTTTTCATGCAGAATAAAGGTCCGGACAGTGGGCATGGCGGTTTTGCGGAAAAAATCAGAGCCCGTTTTCGGGAGGAACTGCTGGAGCCGAAAGATACACTCCGGAACAATGAAGTGCAGGCCAATCTCTTCACGGCGAAGGTCATGCTGGGCACAGCGATTCTGTGTCTTGTGCTCCTGCTGTCTGCCCTGCTGAACCTGATTCCGTCAGACAGCCGCGCAGTTCCCTGGTTCCTGATTTCCGCGGCTGTCCTCATGGGGATTCCGGCTGTGCTCTGCCTTCGCCGGAGGGGAGAGAAGAAGGGGACGATGTTCCTCCTCCTGATCTCGTATGTGCTGGGGCTCGCCCTGGCGGAGCTTGCCCTGACGCAGCGTGTGATCCTGTGTCTGGCAATCCCGGTTATCCTGTCCATCCGTTATTACTCGGGGATTCTGACGGTCTGTACCGGTTTGCTGACAACGCTGGTCTTCCTGCTCTCGTCCGGCCTTTCCGGTGTTTTCCGGCAGGGGAACGGGAATCTCGTGCTTCCCGGAATTCTTCTTCTGCTGATTACGCTGATCTGCGCGATGATCGCAGACCGGGGCAGGATTCTGATTTTCGGTGAGCTGGAAGAGACCAAGAAAGCGGAACGGCTTGCCATGGAACTGAATCTTGCCAAATCCATTCAGGCGAACATGGTTCCGAATATCTTTCCCGCTTTTCCGGAGCGGACAGAATTTGATGTCTATGCCAGAATGGAGCCGGCGAAGGAACTTGGCGGAGATTTCTTTGATTTTCAAATGATCGACCGGGATCATCTGGCGGTGATCATTGCGGATGTATCCGGAAAGGGGATTCCCGCGGCGATGTTTATGATGGCATCGAAGAGTATGATCAACAACATCGCGAAAAACAGGCATCGGGATCCGGCAAGAATTCTCCAAACGGCGAACCGGCAGATCAGCGCCAGCAACGCCTCCGAGATGTTTGTCACACTCTGGCTCGGCATTCTGGAGATATCCACAGGGAAACTGACCGCGGCAAATGCCGGGCACGAATATCCCTGTCTCAAACAGGATGAGGAAGGATTCCGCATTCTGAAAGACAAGCACGGGCTCGTGCTGGGAGCCATGGATGATATCGAGTATAAGAGCTATGAAATCCAGCTGAAACCGGGAGATACCATCTTCCTCTATACCGATGGCGTAACGGAAGCGACCAACACGGAGAACGAACTGTTCGGTGAGCAGCGCATGCTGGACGCGCTGAACTATGACGCGGAGACGTCGTCCGCTCAGATCCTGGACAATGTCAGGAGGGCAATCAGCAGTTTTACAAAGGGCGCGGAACAGGCGGACGATATCACCATGATCGCGCTCAAGTACTTCGGCAAGGAAGGGAAAAACATGCCGGAGGAATAAAGACAGGGAACATGTAAACACAGAAAGGAGCAAAATCATGAGTATCCAGAAGATTCAAACCAGCGAAGCCCCCGCTGCCATCGGCCCCTACTCTCAGGCAATGGTGGCGAACGGGATCCTGTTCACCTCAGGACAAATCGGCCTGATTCCGGAAAACGGGCAGGTTGCGGGGGACAGCATCGAAGCACAGGCAGAGCAGTGCTGCCGCAACATTGCGGCGGTTCTGGAAGCGGCGGGGACGGATTTCGCGCATGTGGTCAAGACCGTTTGCTTCCTGGCGGACATGAAGGACTTTGCTGCCTTCAACGCGGTGTATGAGAAGTATTTCATCAGCAAACCGGCGCGTTCCTGTGTCGCAGTCAGAGAGCTGCCCAGGCAGCTGCTCTGTGAAATCGAGGCAGTAGCGGTTGTTGAGTAAGGGACGCAGCGGCATGCCGGCAGGGAAAAGCATCATGCTGTTCGGCGCGGGACAGATCGGCGCGATGATTGCCCGGCTGATCGGGAGCGATTATTCGGTCATCTGTTTCGCGGATAACTTTGAAGGAAAATGGGGAAGCACGCTTGCGGGCATTCCGGTGCGATCACCGGAAGAGGGGCTGTCTCTTCACCCGGATGCGGTCTGCCTCTGCGTTCTCGATGAAGAGCGCGCTTCCCAAATGGAAGCGCAGCTGCGCGAGCTTTGCTATGATGGCACGGTCCTGAGACCGACGGCGCTGAGAACATTCGATGCCCGGGCAGCGACGATGCGCCTGCTGGCGGAACAGATCCGGGAGGAGGCAATACCCGGCGATGTCGCGGAGCTCGGCGTGTTCCGAGGCGAGTTTGCGGCGATGATCAACGCGGCGTTTCCCGAGCGGACCATCCGCCTTTTCGACACCTTCGCGGGCTTTCCGGAAAGGGATGTCGCAATCGAATCCGAACAGGGGCTTTCCCGCGCGAAGACGGGAGACTTCTCGGACACAGAGGTCGAGCTTGTGAGGCGGCGTCTGCCCTTGCCGGAAAAGGCAGCCTTTTATAAAGGATACTTCCCGGATACCTTTCCCGCTGACGAAGCGCTTCGGTTCGCGTTTGTTTCGATCGACGCGGACCTGTATGCCCCGACGGCAGCAGCGCTCCCGCTCTTTTGGGAAAGGCTTTCTCCGGGAGGTGTGCTCCTGATCCACGATGTGAACAGCACACAGTTCAGCGGTGCGGGGAAGGCCGTGCGGGAGTTCTGCCGGA
This sequence comes from Oscillospiraceae bacterium, assembly GCA_017448455.1. Lineage (GTDB taxonomy): Bacteria > Bacillota > Clostridia > Oscillospirales > Oscillospiraceae > Limivicinus. The sequence goes on from JAFSLL010000132.1 coordinate 80,468, forward strand.
AGCAGGGTCTGCTGCCGATGCCGGTCTGTGACCTGCACGGAAGTGTCGTTCTGCGAAGACCGCTGAGAGAATGAACAGGTAAAACAGACAGATGGATGAAGTAAGGGAGAAGCTGATGGATTACAGAATCGAGCATGACTCCATGGGCGAAGTCAGCGTTCCGGCGGACAGATACTGGGGAGCGCAGACAGAACGCAGCCGCGGGAATTTCCCCATCGGTGTCGGGATTGAAACAATGCCCCGGGAGATCATTGTTGCTTTCGGTGTTTTGAAACAGGCTGCCGCGCGCGCAAACCATGTTCTGAAACCGGAAAAAATGACGGAGGAAAAACTGCGGGTGATCGAACAGGCTGCCGCGGAAGTGGCAAACGGCGCCCTCAGTCAGCATTTCCCGCTGGTGGTCTGGCAAACCGGTTCCGGTACCCAGTCCAATATGAACGCCAATGAAGTCATCGCCAACCGCGCGAATGAGCTTGCCGGAGAGAAACGCTGTCACCCCAATGACGATGTGAATATGAGCCAGTCCTCCAACGACACGTTTCCGACGGCCCTGCACATCGCCGCGGTTCTGGCGCTGGAAGATCAATTAATCCCGGCGGCGGCAGAGCTGACGGAGACCTTCCGGATGCTGGAAGAAAAGCACGAGGGAGTTGTAAAGAGCGGGCGAACCCATCTGCAGGATGCCGTGCCGATTGCCTTTTCCCAGGAGATCAGCGGCTGGCGCAGCAGTCTGGAGCGGGATCTGGAGCTGATCCGTTTCGCGCTGGCGCCGCTGTACGAGCTTGCTTTGGGCGGTACAGCCGTGGGGACCGGGCTGAACGCGCCGGACGGTTTCGCGGAACTGGCGGCCAGGGAGATCGCGACGCTGACCGGGAAACCGTTCGTGACGGCGGAGAACAAATTCCACGCGCTCTCCTCCCGGGATGAGCTGGTGTTTGCCCACGGCGCGGTGAAGGCGCTCGCGGCGGATATGATGAAGATTGCCAACGATATCCGCTGGCTGGCCAGTGGCCCCCGCTGCGGCCTGGGAGAGATCCGCATCCCCGAAAACGAACCCGGAAGCTCCATCATGCCCGGCAAAGTCAACCCTACCCAATGTGAGCAGGTCACCATGGTGGCGGTGCAGGTTTTCGGCAATGACACGGCCATCGGCTTTGCCGCTTCCCAGGGGAATTTTGAGCTGAATGTTTTCCTGCCGGTGATCGCCTATAATTTTCTGCAGTCGGTCAGGCTGCTCTCAGAGTCGATCCGGGCCTTTACGAAGAACTGCGCCGTCGGAATTCAGGCGGATCGGGAGAAGATGAGACAGAATCTGCATCGCTCCCTCATGCTGGTTACGGCACTCAACCCCTATATCGGCTACGAGAACGCGGCCAAAACCGCAAAGCTCGCCCATCAGGAGAACATATCCCTGAAGGAAGCCTGTGTGAGACTGGGCTTCCTGACCGCGGAACGCTTTGATGAAGTGTTTCATCCGGAATTGATGATTTAACGGAGGATCGTGAAAATGAAAATCAGCTATGAGCAGGAACGCAGACTGGTCGCGGGCATTCTCAGCGCTTCCCATTACAGTCCCGCGGACGCGGACTGTGTCAGCCGGGTCGTTACGCACTCGGATTTCGTCGGGATGTATTCCCACGGGCTCAGCAGACTGACCCGTTACCTGCGCCAGATTGATGCCGGTGTACTGAATCCGCAGCCGAAGTTTGAAAAGGTTCTGGATGACCAGGCGGTTCTCGTCTTCGACGGAGATAACGGTTCCGGGATTGTATCCGTGAACCGCGCTTACGAAGAAGCGCTGCCGAAGGCAAAGCAGTTCGGCGTCGCTGTCGCGACCGGACGGCACAATGCCAACATCGGCTGCGGGTCCTATTACGGCTTCCGGGCGGCTGAGGATGACATGATCCTCCTGCTCTGCTGCAACACCTACGCCTTCTCCGCGCCGTTCGGCGGAGCGGACCGCATGATCGGTACCAATCCGATCATTGCGGCGATTCCGACTGACCGGGAGTGCCCGATCGTGATGGATATCTCCACGACCAATGTTGCCATGGGAAAAATTCAGGCAGCCGAGCGGGAGAAGAAAGAGATTCCCCTCGGTTGGGCGAACGATTATGACGGAAAACCGACCGTCAACCCTGCGGAAGCCTATGCGCTGACCTCTATCGCCGCGCATAAGGGCTACGGCCTTGCCGTGATTGTCGACGCCCTGAGCACCTTCCTGTCCGGCGCGGCGTACGGATCGGACATCGGGCTGTTCTCCAGACTGGAAAAGGAAAACACCGGCTTCTTCCTGATGCTGATCGACCCCTCCCGCTTCATGCCGATTGAGGAATTCAAGGCAGCGGCTGACCGCTATGTCCGTATGATGAAGGAGAGCCGCAAGGCAGAGGGTGTGGAGGAAATCTTCCTCCCGGGAGAGATCGAGCGCAGAAAATACAACGAATATATGAAAACGGGAATCGAAGTCAGCGACGCGCTGCAGGCGGAACTCGCCCAGCTCGCCCGCAAACTGGGTGTTCCGTTCGAAGGCGAGAATTTCAGCGACCTGCTTCGGCACTTCAATCCCGAGCCCTGAAACAAGATACAAAAAATAAGATACAGCAAAAAACGGGAGTCTGTAATCCGGGAAAGATTACAGACTCCCGTACATGTTATGGTTTCATGGAAATTCGGAATGGGATTTCTGTTCCGAATTACGGCACAAGAATCTCTTTCAGCGTGAGTTCCCGGCCGGTCAGAGGCATGAGCTTCGCTCCTCCGCAGTTGGGACAGCGGAGCCGGTCCGCGTCCGCAGGGAAGACCTCGTCACAGTCCATGCACTGGGCGGTGCCCTGCAGCTCCTCAACCGCAAATTCCACATCCTGCAGTTCGGTTCCGTCTGTGACGGCAACCCAGCAATCGGACAGGTATTTCGGAACGACACCGCTGAGCGATCCGACCTCAACCGTGACCCGGCTGATTTCCGTCAGTTCTTCCTCTTTTGCGATGTTCCGCACCATTTTCAGCAGGGCATCGCAGATTCCAAGCTCATGCATTCTCTTTGCTTACCGCTCTCTTGACGATGCCGCCGGTTTTCCTGACGATGCTGGCAGCGGCTTTGATGGGCATGGTTTCAAAGCTGCCTGCGTGCCAGTCGCGCACCTTCTTCAGGTGGATGGCGTCGAACTTGCAGCGCGTGGTGCAGATGCCGCAGCCAATGCACAGGTAGCTGTCGACCTTGGTGGCGCCGCAGCCCAGGCAGCGCGCGGTCTCCTTGCGGACCTGCTCTTCCGTGAAGGTCACACGGGCATCGGCGAAGGTCTTTGCCTTCTCCTTGTTATAGCCGTGAACCTGGCGGTGGGTCTTATCAAAACTGCCGATTTCAAGCTGGACATTGTCCTTGTCCAGAGCGCGGTATACGCGGCGGTCACGGCCCATAGTGAGGGTCTGGCCGGGGTGGACATAGCGGTGCAGGGAGATGGCGGCCTCTTTGCCTGCCGCGATGGCGTTGATGGCAAAGCTTGGCCCGGTATAGACATCACCGCCGACAAAAATGTCGGGTTCCGCAGTCTGGTAAGTGAGGGCGTCGGCCTCTGCCGTTCCCTTCTTTGTGGTCCGGAGCGCGCCGATATCCAGGCTGCCCCAGTCAACACGCTGGCCGATCGCCCCGATGACGGAGTCAACGGCGATGGTTTCAAATTTGCCGGTTCCGACGGGCTTGCGGCGGCCCTTCTCATCCGGCTCGCCCAGCTCCATGATTTCCACTTTGATGCCGCAGACCTTTCCGTCTTCGCCGAGGATCTCAACAGGTGCGTTCAGGAAGCGGAACTGTACGCCTTCGTCCATGGCCTCCTGGACTTCCTCGGGATCGGCGGGCATTTCATCCTTGGAGCGGCGATAGAGGATATAGGTCTCTTCCGCACCGAGGCGGACAGCGGTACGGCAGACGTCCATCGCGACATTGCCCGCGCCGACAACAGCACAGCGTTTGCCGAGCTCCGGTTTGCCGCCGAGATTGACTTCCCGCAGGAAATCCACACCGCCAAACACGCCGGTCAGCTCTTCGCCCGGAACACCGAGCGGAGAGGATTTCTGCGCGCCGATGGCGAGATAGAAGCCTTTGAAGCCTCCCTCGCGAAGCTGCTGGATGGTTACATCTTTACCGACTTCCACACCGCATTTGAATTCGACGCCCATCTCACGGATAATGTCGATCTCCGCGTTCAGAACGTCTTTTTCCAGACGGAAGTTCGGAATGCCGAGTGTCAGCATGCCGCCGGGAACCGGGTTGCGGTCGAAGACCGTGACGGGATACCCCTGCTTAGCAAGAAAATACGCGCAGCTGAGACCGGCAGGGCCGGAACCGATGATGGCGATCTTCTCTGTAAAGGGTTTGCCGGTCTGATTGACCATTTTGGGGATCCGGCGGGTTTCTTTATTCAGGTCGTGGTCGGCAATGAAGCGCTTGACCTCATCAATGGCGACTGCCTCGTCCACACCGCCGCGGGTGCATTCGGATTCGCACTTTTTGTTGCAGATACGGCCGCAGACAGCGGGCAGGGGGTTCTCGGTGCGGATCAGATCCAGCGCGTCCTCATAACGGCCCTGGGCGGCGAGCTTCAGATAACCCTGCACGGGGATGTGCGCGGGACATGCGACCTTGCAGGGGGCAGTGCCGCTGGGGAGAACATCCTCGCGGTTTTCGCGGTAGTTCGGATTCCAGGCGTCCTTGGAGACAATGTGTTCGGACAGTTTGGTGTACTTCTCCGGTTTGATTTCCACTTTGGAGCTGAGCTTCTGCCCGAGGCGGAGAGCATTCGCGGGACATACTTCCACACACTGGGCACAGGCGACGCATTTGGCCTCGTCGACTTCCGCGACAAAGTTGGAGCGGATGGCATCGCGCGCACCGAACATGAGACCGACACGAAGCCCGAAGCAGGCGCAGGAGCAGCAGTTGCAGATCGCAGCGCTTTCCCCGGCTTCTTCGATGTTGGGGATGTCGTGCATCAGGCCGTTGTCCTCTGCGCGCTGGATGATTTCAAGCGCTTCCTCCCGGGTGATCTCACGGGCACGGCCGGTGCGGATGTAGTGTTCTGCGCCTTTGCCCATCTGCAGGCACATCTCTTCCGCCAGGTGACCGCAGCCGTCGTTGATGCTGGTGCGGGACGCGCGGCAGGAGCAGGGGGAAACACAGAACTTATCATACTTGTTCAGATAATAGCTCAGCTTCTCGTAGTCATGGACATTCGGAATATCCTTGATGGCGCTCTCAACGGGAATGACACGCATCAGGCCGTAGCCCTCGGGAATCAGCGGAGACATGGTCTGCATGCGGATGCGGGTGTACTCCTCAAACGCCTTGCCGACTTCCGGATGGGTGTCAAGCAGCTCCTGGTTGTTGACGAGCATTTCCATAATGCCGGGGGCGAAGATCTGCATGAAGTAGACGTCTTCGCCGAGCTCCTCGTCATAGGTGCAGCGGAAAACACCGATCCAGGCGAGGTGCTTGGCCAGCTTTTCCACCTCTTCCACGGGTTTGCCGACTTTTTTGGCCAGATAGCCTGCCGTGCGGTTCTTCCGCAGACCGGCGGCGATGGCGACATCAGCCTCGTCATCCGTGACGATGCTTGCCAGGCTGTAGTATTCCGGCGCGTTTTCGTCAATCTTGTTGACAACACCGGTCAGACCGCCGACGATATGACATAGCTTCACGATTTTCGGTCTCAGTTCTGCCATAAATCTCTCTCCTTCGATATTGATTATTTGGTTCATGAAATTGTGAAATTACCCTCAATTTCTCATTTTATCGCAGGTTTTCCCGTTTGACAAGCATCGATTGGAAGCCGACCGAAAAACGAACAGATTGAAACTGCCGTCTATACAGATGCGTTTAATATGGATAAGCAGGCACAAAGGACAAACGACAAAACGACGTAAAAAGTTGATTTCTGAGTATGGAAAAGGAATTGCAGGCAGCTCTTCGTTGATCACTGTTCAGCCCAGGGATCGCCTTTCAAAGGAACAAACTGCTCTTCTATCGAGAAGCCGCAGATCATCCTCCGGCGGTTCCACGCCAAGCGAGCGTCCCAGCATCTCCCGGCTGCGATTCTTCGGACAGATGACGCTGCCGCGGGAGCTCTCCCTGCGAAACGGAAGACTCTGCCAGAACCCTGTTCGGGAACTGGAAAACTACCGCGGAGTCAGAATCGATTATCACAATGTTCTGATCAATGGGGAAACCAGCCTGCATGGAATCAGCGGCAGGGCTCTGGACATGACGATAACGCTGCGGCCGGGAAATGAAAACAGCCTGTACAAGTGGTTTCGCCTGTATCTGGCAAAGGATGGAGAACATTTCACATTCATCCGGTATAAACCAGAGACGGGAACAATCAAAGCAGACCGCACACAGAGCGGTTTTCCGCACGACATTGTAAATGTTCGTGAGTTTCCGGTTCATGTCAACGACGGCACGCTGAAAATGCGGGTGATCATGGACCGCTACAGTCTGGAGCTGTTCATCAACGACGGGGAGCGGGCGGCATCTTTCGTGCTCTATACGCCGCTGGAAGGAAGCGCCATCAGCTTTGCGTCGGACGGCAGTGTTTTGATCGACATAGAAAAATATGAACTGCTGTTTGGATAATCCTGTGTGGTAATATCCAGATTCCTGTGATAGAATACAGGCCAAAGAGGGGGAATAAAAAGATGAAGAATGCTTTTGATGTCATTGCCCTTGGCGAGCTTTTGATCGATTTTACCGAAAACGGTTTCAGCGGGCAGGGGAATCCTCTGCTGGAGGCAAACCCCGGAGGCGCGCCGTGCAACGTGCTCGCCATGCTGCAGAAGCTGGGGAAGCGTACGGCGTTTATCGGCAAAGTCGGGAAAGACATGTTTGGCGCACAGCTCCGTCAGGTGACAGAGGAAGCGGGGATCTGTATGGACTTCCTGCTGGAAGATGAGCAGGTTCATACTACGCTGGCTTTCGTCAAGACCTTCCCGAACGGAGACCGGGACTTCTCCTTCTACCGGGAACCCGGCGCGGACATGATGCTGACCGCCGAGGAGCTTCCGACGGAAGAGCTGAAAAACACCCGTATCTTCCATTTCGGCACCCTCTCCATGACGCACCCCGAGGTACGTCTGGCTACGAGGAAAGCGGTCACGATGGCAAAAGAAGCGGGCGCGCTGATCTCTTTCGATCCCAATCTCCGCCCGCCGCTGTGGTTCAGCCTGGAGGAGGCGCGAGAGCAGATCGCCTGGGGCCTCAGCCGCTGCGACATCCTGAAGATCGCCGACAATGAGATTGCGTTTATGACGGGGGAAACAGATTTTGACCGGGCGGCTGCTCTGCTCCAGGCTCAGTTTCCCAACATCCGCGTACTGAATGTGACGGCCGGCGCGGACGGAAGCTACAGTTATTACGGCGGGAAGCGGGTATTCGTTCCGTCTTTCCGGCTTGGCGGCACCATTGAGACCACCGGCGCGGGAGATACCTTCTGCGCCTGTGTGTTGAACTATGTGCTGGAACACGGGATCGAGGATCTTAAGGAGAAGAATTTGAAGGAGATGCTCCGCTTCGCGAATGCGGCAGCGTACCTGGTTACGACGAAAAAAGGCGCGATTTGCTCCATGCCGGATCCGAACGAGATTGAAAAAGTTCTCCTGACCGCGTAAACAGGAAAAGAGGGATCAGGAACCGCTCAAAAGGGAGACTCCCTGGAGGAACAGAACAGCAGGCGGGGCTGCGGTGATCAAATCAATCATCGCGGCCCCGCTTCTTGGTTTTATGATCCGATTGGAAAGAAAACGAATTATTTCTTAACGCTTGCCGCGTTTTCCGCAGCCTCGATAACATGCTTGCACAATACCGCGGTGGTAACGGATCCGACACCGGAGGGAACCGGCGTGATTGCGGCAACCAATGGTTCAACCCGCTCATAGTCCACATCGCCGACCAGCTTCTGTTTTGCCTCAGACCAGTTGATGCCGATGTCGACAACCGTCTGTCCGGAAGTAAAATACGCAGGCCCGATGGCTTCGGCATGGCCGATCGCGACAACGACAATTTCCGCCTCGCGGACAATCCAGGGCAGGTCCTGTGTTTTTGTATGGCAGACCGTAACGGTACCGTCTGCCGCCATGAGGAGCATGGCGGCAGGTCGGCCGATCACAAGACTCCGGCCGAGTACGGCAACGCGTTTTCCGGACACTTCTATTCCATAATAGCGCAGCAGTTCCATACAGGACTGCGCCGTGCAGGGAGAATAGCCCGAGCCGGTTCCCGAATAGATTTTTGCCATCGATCCCGCCGTGATGCCGTCGACGTCTTTTTCCGGAGAGAGCGCGGCACATATGGCGTGCTCATCCAGGTGGGCAGGAAGAGGACGGAACATCAGACAGCCGTGGATGTCGTCATCCCTGTTGATGGTACCGATGGTTTCAAGCAGGGTTTCCTGTGAGACATCTGCGGGGAGAAGGAATTGCCGAACGGCAATTCCGACTTTTTCACAGCGCTTGAGGGCCCCACGCTCATAGGCAAGGTCGTCCGCACGCTCGCCGACTCTCAGAATGGCGAGACAGGGAACAATGCCGCGTAATTGCAGGGCTTTCACGCGGGGGAGCAGCGCTTCCGTAATTGCGGAAGCGACAGGTGCGCCTTTCATGGTTAAGGCCATGTTGGTTTCCTCTCTGAATTTGATTTTCTGATCTTCAAAGATCCAGCGTCTTCTCGTATTCCGCAAGAAAGGCGGCAAACTCCTCCCGGTCGCCGGTAAACTTGTATTTATGCTCCGGAGCGGGGAAGGAACCGGCCTTTACCTCGGCGATATAGTCCTTCATTCCCTGGGTTGCGATTTCGCCCAGGTTGCAGTATCTTTTGGCGAACTTCGGAGTAAAGTTTTTATATACGCCGAGGGCGTCCGCGGCAAGAATGACCTGACCGTCACAGTCAGCACCGGCACCGATCCCGTAAACCGGAATGGGCAGAATCTTATGGATGAAGGATGCCGTCTCTTCCGGCACGCTTTCCAGAAGCAGGGTGCGGGCGCCGGCTTTGTAGACGGCAATGGCGTCTTCAATAACGGCTTTCGCAGCGGCGGTGTTCTTGCCCTGAACCTTGAACCCGCCCAGAGCCGCGCTGCTCTGCGGTGTCAGACCGATGTGACCGAAGACCACGATGCCCGCATTGGCGATCGCGCGGATTTTATCCGCAACCGCGACGCCGCCTTCCAGTTTGATGGCATCCACGCCGCCTTCTTTCATAAAACGCACAGCGTTGTTCACGGCGTCCTCACAGCTGGCGTGGTAGGCGCCGAAAGGCATGTCACCGATGAGATAGGTGTTCGGCGCGCCGCGGCGGACACCCTGGCAGTGCGCAATGGACATGTCCATGGTGACGGGAACGGTCCCCTCATAGCCATAGATGATCATCCCCATGGAGTCGCCGACGAGGATCATGTCCATTCCCGCTTCTTCCGCGAAGGAAGCCAGGCAGGCGTCATAGATGACCATCCAGGCGGCCTGTTCGCCGTTTTCCTTCATCTGCTGCAGATCCAGTATTGTTTTTTTCTTTGCCATGTTTGTCTTCCCCCTGTTTTTGTATGAAGGTTGCATCTGCTTTCCGTCTGATTAAACTATATCATAGGATCGGGCAAAGTAAAGCAGGAAATTTCTTGACAACAAAAGGGCTTTCTGTCATGATGACAAATTGAAATATCAGCTTGGGAGCGGCATATGAGACGCAGATACATAACCATGATCATCGCAGTCACCGTTCTGTGCGCACTGTTGTCCCTGACAGGGTGCGCAGCCTCTTATACGGCTGACCGGGACTATCAGACGGGCCTGGAACTTCTGGCGTACGAAAACTACAGAGAAGCGGCCACCGTGTTTGAGAAACTGGGCAGCTACGAAGATGCCAGCATTTTGCTGATGTACTGCCGCGCGGTGCTTGCGGCGGAGAACGGGGAATACGCGGCTGCCCGCGAAGCCTTCGCAACGCTCGACGGGTTTCGGGATACGAAAGAAATGCGGGACTATTATGAAGGACGTGAAACCGAAACCAAGGGACGGGAAGCGCTGGAGACAGGGGATTTCGATGCTGCCGCCGAACTGCTGATGAGCGCTGCGGGCCGATATGAAGCACTCTCCGATTTCCGGGATGCTTCCCAGCGCGCGACAGGCTGCCTCGATACCCTTTATGATCAGGGGTGTACCCTGCTGCGTGATTCCGACTATGCTGCGGCGAGCGATCTGTTTGCGGTGCTGGATTCCTATAAGGACAGTTCAGAGATGCAGGAATACTGCGAAGCTTCCCGTCTGGAAGAAACCGGGGCCTGCCTGGAGGCGGCGGCACGGTTCGAACAGATCCCGACGATTCTGGACGCGGCGGCAAGAGCGGAGGCGGCAAGGGAAGCGGTTTATCAGCAGGCGCTTGCATTGGCGGAATCGGGAGAGGAGGAAGCCGCGCTTTCTCTTTTTGCCGATCTCGGCAGTTATCGGGACGCGGAGGAGCAGCGAAGCAGTCTGGTCCGGGAACTTGTCTATGACCGGCTGAAAAGCAGAGATTACGAGGGCGCGCTTTTTGCCATGGATGCCGCGCCGGACGCGGTGCCGCTGCAGCAGGCGGACGAAGCGGAGATTCAGCGCGTGGAAGCGTTCCTGGACGGCTTTGTTTCCTCCTATCTTCACTTCAGCTCAGGCAGCATCGATTCTTATTCCGGTTACTCCGAAGTGCTGCCATACATTGAGCGAAACGGCGCTTTGGATAAACGCTTTCGCCAGGTCCTGATGATCGGCAGTTACAGCCACAGTTCCAATTTTATCTATTATGGAAGCACACTTCTGGACCTCTTCCGGGTCGAGGAAAACTATTATCTCGCATATCTCCGCGCAACCGCGTCGGTGAGCCAGCCGGTCGGACCGGTTGAAGTGGCGCGGACATTCCGGATTCTTGTTCACGATACGGAAAGCGGCATGATTGCGGGGTCCATCGACGACTGCCTGTATAACGAACCGAATCCATCCGGCCGGCCGGTTGTTACCGGCCCGCTCCCCGGAGGAGAACTTCCGCCGGACGAGGACGGAGACGGAATCATTATCGTAGACGTCAAGAAAAAAGGATTCAACGGCACCATGATTATCGTCCTGGATCCTTCCAGGGTTTTTGCGGGAGGACCGGGCTTTTACGGCGGAAACGGGATGCTTCTGGAGGATCTGGTTCGCAGATATGACGCGCTGGGCGGCATCAACGGCGGCGGTTTCATCGATGAGGATGGCGGCGGTTCCGGCGGGTTCCCGGAGGGCCTCACCATTGTGGACGGACAGACATATCTTTGGGCGGATTCCGGCGCTTCCGCGGCTTTTGACGAGAACAACATCCTGCATGTCGGCTATTTTACGAAAGAAAGCGCTGCCGCAGCCGGCATCCGGGACTGTGTCAGTTTTGGCCCTGCCCTGGTTGTGGACGGTGTCGGAGAATACGGTTCTCATATGGAGAGCGGCATTAATCCCCGCACTGCCATCGGCCAGCGGGCGGACGGCGCTGTGCTGATGCTCTGCGTAGACGGACGGCAGCTGCACAGCATCGGAGCCAGTTTCGGAGATATCCGGGATGTGATGCTGGACTTCTGCGCCGTCAACGCCTGCAGTCTGGATGGAGGCTCTTCGACGGTGATGTATTATAACGGCGTATACCTGAACAGCCCCTCCTCCGCCAGCGGGACCTCACGCTATCTGCCAAACGCGTTCCTGATCAGAAAGTGAAGGAGGCGGAAGATGAAAAAAACAACTGCAATTGTTATACTGCTCGCTCTTCTGCTCAGCGGATGCGCGGAATCGGAAGAGAGCAGCTGGCAGGCCGGCCAGGAAGCACTGATGAAAGAAGACTATCCTGCGGCGGTTGCTGCCTTTGAAAAAGCAGGAGATTATGAGAATGCGGGGGATCTGCTGCTGTACGCGAAGGCCTGGCAGGCGCTGGAGAATGGGGAATATGAAGAAGCAGGCGCCGGCTTCCGTGCGCTGGGCACGCTGAAGGACAGTAGCCTGATGGTCTCATACTGCAGCGCCAGAGAAAGAGATGCGGCAACGCAGGCGGCATACCTCGCAGAAGACTGGAATCAGGCTGTCGAGGCCGTGCGGGAAGCCGTGGAGCGCTACGCGGCGCTTTCGTTCTTCCGCGACTGTGACACGAGAGTGGAGAGCCTGCGGGAGACACTCTATGCGAAAGCGTCGGAATGGATGAGCCACGGTGACTATGAGGCCGCCGCTTCCGGCTTTGAAGCGCTTGGAGACTGGGGAGAGAGCCTTCTGCTGCAAAAATACTGTCAGGCGGCAGCACTGGAGGAGCAGACTTCCTATGTAGAAGCGGCAGAATGCTACGATGAGATTCCGGAATTCAGGGATTCTGCTGCGCGGGCGGAATCTGCACGCGCGCAGGCCTATCAGGCAGCCTCGGATCTGAGAGATCACGGAGACTATGAAGCCGCATCAGAGGCTTTTGCCGCTCTCGGCAGTTACCGGGATGCCGAAGAACAGCGGGACGGCGTTTTGGCAATGGGGGTCCGTACGTTCCTGCAGTCCGGAGAGTACAGCGCGGCGCTTCAGCGTTTTGCGGGTCTTGCCGATACCCAGCTGTTTCAGAAGACCGATCTGACAGAAGCAGGGATTTCCGAGGCTTTTCTGTCCGGGTTCTTCCATAGCTGGATGAACGCGCACGCCGGGGTCATGAACGGATTTTTCAGCCGGAACCTGCTGCAGCCTTATTTGGAACCCGGCGGTGAGCTGGATCTGCTGCTGCAGGCGGAACTGCCGGATGACAGCGTTCCGCAGAACTACAGCTTCGTCTTTTACGGCGCCGAAGTGGGAGAAAGCTATATTCTGGACAGCGGCTTTACCGTGGCAAAGGTTCATGGCGCATCTTCTCACTTTGAACCTGCAGGATGGACAGAAACAGAAGAAACGCTATGGGTGCTCGTTGACAGCACAGGAGGGAACAGCATTGTCTCCGCTGTCCTTCCGGTATCATAAAACAGAGATATACCCAGCAGAAAGACGATGTTCGATCGCAGGTGTCCTGCTTTTCTGGCGCTCACAAACGGATTTCCCAGTAATACTTTCTCTTCGCTTCGGGGAAATCGTCCATCACACCGTGCTCCGGATCATAAAAGAGACCCTCACAATACAGAGACCAATGCCAGCATCGGGGCGTTTCAAGGCTGAGCATACAGAGCGGCGGAAGCTCGTCTTTATCCGCAACCGGTATTCGCTCATCGGATACCCACGCTCCGTGCCGACGCAGAAAGCCTTTCATTTCCTTCAGATCGGTTTCTCTGTCGTTGTGGAGTTCCGAAGTGACTTGGTCTACAGCAAGTCCGGTTATCATGGCAAGCACAGCCTGCCCGCACTGCAGATTGGTAGGCTCATGAATATATGAAAGCATAGGGGGTTTCCTTTCTTTATCCATTATGGAGATCGTTTCCGCCATTCGCTTGGCGTGCAGCCAACTACGCGGTTAAAGACGGTGAAAAAATAATGATAAGCGTGGAGAAGAATCGGTCTGCCAGGTGATCCATTCCAACATGTTTCAGGGAATTTAAAGAGATTTGCTAGTCTTCTGTGGAATCCTTTTCGTAGTATTTCCGATAGCGGTCTATCACCTGGAGTTTCCTCAACTGTGCTCGAGTCAATGTGATCCCCCTTTCCATGCGGTTATTCTACTACAGGGAAGTGACATTTTCTCAAGCTATTTATAGGGTGACATTATCACTTGTTAACAACAAATACGGTCAGTTCCCGCTTGCATCTGTGTTCTCTCCGTGCTATACTGCACGCGCAAGCAATCGAACCGGGATCTGCCCGCTGCGGCAGTCAACAGGGGAATGGGGGTGCAAATCCCCCGCGAGGCCGTCACTGTGAAGCGGTACGTTTTCAGCGTGCCCAAAGTCAGAAAACCTGCCCGGACGGAAGCTGGTCTTCCGTATCGTACAAAGTGCCGCGGTACCCGGCCAAATCAGAAGCTTGCGCGGATTTCTGCGCCTGTTCTCTCTTTTGCTTTGTGCGATTTTCGATGGTGAAAACCGAACAAAGAAAGGAGAGGATTTTTATGTCCAAAAAAACGAGAAATATTGTCATTGCCGTGGCCGTTTTGCTTGTACTGGTCATTGGCGCGCTGCTGATCTACAATTCAGCGAAACCGGACGCAGTTGCCGGGGATAAGAATCTGCTGATTGTGGTCGTCCATGGGGACGAGAGCAGGAAGGAATTTCCGATCAACACCTCTGCGGAAACCCTGCGCGGGGCCCTGGAGCAGGAGTCGCTGATTGAAGGAACAGAGAGTGAGTACGGGATTTACATCACATCCGTCGATGGTGAGGCAGCAGATGAGAGCCTGCAGCAGTGGTGGTGCATCACCAAAAACGGCGAGATGCTGATGACCGGTGCCGACGACACGATGATTGCGGACGGTGAGCAGTATGAACTCACCCTCACAACAGGCTGGTAAACTCAGCACACGGGAGCTGTGCATCCTTGCCCTGATGGGCGCGCTGATTTTCGCCTCCAAAGTTGCGTTGGCATCCCTGCCGAATATCAACATCAACAGTGTCCTGATTATCCTGACGGTCATCTTTTTCGGCTGGCGCAGCCTGTATGCGGTTTACCTGTATGTCATGCTGGAAGGGTTGGTCTTTGGCTTCAGCGTCTGGTGGGTCGGGTACCTCTATGTGTGGGCGATCCTGGTCGTGGTTGCCATGCTGCTGCGGAGGAACGATTCCGCTGTGATCTGGGCGGTTGTGGCGGCCATATACGGTCTGGTGTTTGGCCTTCTGATGTACCTGGAATATTTTGCCATCAATGGCGGATGGGAAATGTTTTTTGCCATGTGGGTCGCAGGTATCCCCTATGACCTGACCCATTGTATCGGCAATTTCGTCTTCACACTGGTCCTGTATAAGCCGCTCTACAGGGTGCTTGCCTACTTCCTCGGCCCTCCGAAATTTACATAGCTGCCTAAACCACCGGTTTGCTTTTGCAAACCGGTGGTTTTTCATGGGCGTACCGGGCATGGCACAGTTCTTGCGTGTGAAAGTCTCAAACGCGACCGGCAGCGGGAAGCGTTAGCCAAAGGCAGGGATCATCCGGAACTGCTTACCGTCTAAGGCAGATGCAATCTTTCAGCAGCCTTGTTCTTCAAGAAACTGCAGTACCTGCCCGCGGCTTTGGAGTGCCGTTCCGGCCCCGACAGCCGTTGTGCAGATCGCCCCGCAGGCATTGGCAAAGCGCAAAGCATCGGCATGAGATGCGCCGCACAGGATCTCTGACGCGAATCCCGCAACGAAGTTATCGCCCGCGCCGGTGGCGTCGACTGCCTGAATCCCGCAGGCGGGCAGACGGATCGTCTCTTCTTTATTTTTGAAGATGCAGCCCTTTCCGCCCAGCTTGATGATGACATTTTTCACGCCGTATCCGAGGAAGACATCCGCCATCTCTTCCGGAAGATCCTTTCCGGAATAATAGCGCGCCTCATCTTCATTCGGTGTCATATAGTCGATCAGCGGAAGAGAGTCCTGCAGATCATCCAGCGTCAGAAAGCGGAAGTTCGGCAATTTGGTATCAGCAAATACGAGTTCGCCGGATGCCTTTGCCGAAGTCAAAACAGCGTGGATGATTTCCGGGTCATCAAAGGGGGCGCGGAACAGGGAACCGAGAACCAGCGCGCGGGCGTCGCGGAAGCGGGCGGAATACGCTTCCGGATGGAAGTTGTAGCGATGCGATCCGTTGGTGATGGATTTGCGGTTTCCGTCCTCGTGAACAAACATGGTGGTCACCGGCGTCGGATGCTCCTTGGAGCGGATGATTTGGCTGCAGTCCACCCCACAGCGCGACAGCGCACTGACGATAAGGTCTCCGGCCTCATCTTCTCCGAGGGAACAAAGAATGCCGGTTTTCGTACCGAGCTTTGCTGCGGCCATTGCCTCATTGACAGCCTCACCGCCCACGTTCAGCGAACCGGCCGCGGCCCGATAGCCGGAAGCGGAAACCGGCACGGGATCAAAACCCCGGATAATGGAATCCACCAGGGCCATGCCGATACAGATCAAATCCAAGGGTTTATCCTCCATGCGAATCATAGCTCCAACCTCAAAAGCAGCCAACCGGATCCGGTTTTCATATCAAACTTCCAAAACGAGAACACCGAAAGGCGGCATAGTAAGCTTATCGGAAACGAGTTTGTCTTCCAGCAGTTCATGCATTTGCCGATGAAGCACAACAGTCTGCGCCTCCGGCAGATAGTTGAGCAGCATGAGAAAGCGCAGCCCGTCCTTCTGCCTCTCCGCAATCTCCACGGTTTCCGGCACATCCAGCAGATCGTTAAAGCGTCCGGTCAGCCCCAGGTAAGTAAACAGCCTGCTGAGGACGGGCCGTGAGAAGGTGCTGCCCCAGTGAAGGCAGCGACCGGACCCGAGCGGATGCTCGATGAGTGCCGGCATTCCTGCAAACCAGGAGCTGTCGTAGCGGGCGAGTACTGTGGCGCCGCCCTCTGCCTCAAGCTGATCCTGAAACACGGAGGCTTCAAAGCGCTCGCCGTTCCAATCAACCGTGACGGTGGGTTCTGCCGGGTGCTGAAAGCCGGATTCCCGCACCGTGCTGCCGGTGAGCTCCCGCAGCATTCCCGGCGGCGGCAGCATGACAGCCTGTCCGTTTTCCTGCTTATAGCCCGTGCGGCAGCCCAGAATCAGCGTGCCGCCCTGCTCCACATAGGCCTTGAGCAGCGCCGCTCTTGCCTCGGTCATGATGGCCGGGTGGGCGTAGATCAGCACCGGGTAACGGCAGAGGTCTTCGAGCTCAGAATCATCCGCCAGGTGGAGATAGTCGCAGGGAACATGACTCAGCTGTGCCTGCTGGTAGATTGCGGATTCATCCGGGAAGCTCAGCCGCCCGTGCCAGACGTCGATCTCCGCGTCGCAGGCGTTGTCATAGTCCTTGACGATCGCCAGCGGCGCCACATATGCCGAGCCGCAGAGCGGAGCGATCTTCTTCAGATCAGATGCGAATTCCGTCACTTCCCGCAGGCGGCGGTTGTCCCGGTTGTCGTAGTCGAGGATGCCGTGCCAGTACATCTCCGTGCCGAAGGTGCAGCTGCGCCAGCGGAAGAAGGAGACAAAGTCCGCCCCATGGGCCACGCTCTGCATGGCCCAGAGCCTGATCTGGCCCGGGCGCGGATGAGGCCCTTCCATACGGCTGACCCAGCCTCCCGCGCCGGACTGCTGTTCCAGAATGGAGAAATGGGGGCAGATGCCGCGCACCTCGCTGAGTTGTTTTCCGCTGAGCCGGTCGTTCAGATCTCCGCCCGATCCATAGCCGGTCTTCTCCAGCGGCTCCGAACGGTTGAGGCCGAAGGCAAAGTTGGGATAGGTGTCGTAGCCGAAGATATCCAGACTCTCCTCATTCATCTTCGGATTGTCGATATGGCCGAAGAGTGCGTTGGTGGTAATGAAGTCGCCGGGTTTTTTATACCGACGCAGGATATTCGCCTGCAGCTGGCAGAAGCTGCGGGCACTCTCGGAGACAAAGCGGAGGTAATCCAGCCGCTGATGGGGGTTCCAGCCCTCGTTGAGCACATGGCCGGGCAGACGGATCTGCGCCCAGTCGGTATAGGTCTGGTTCCAGAAGCGCGTGCCCCAGGCGGCGTTGAGGGCGTCCAGACTGCCGTAGCTTTCCCGGAGGAAGACACGGAAGGCTGCCTGGTCCGCCTCCGAATAAAACTCACAGGTCTCGCAGTTCATCTCGTTGTCAATCTGCCAGCCGCAGATGGCGGGATGCCTGCCGTAGTGCTCCGCCAGGGCTGTGACGATGGTTTTGACCTTCTCCCGATAAATTGGTGCGTTGTAGTTATAGTGCCGTCTGGCGCCGTGCTCATAGGGAAGACCGTTCTGGTCGGCATTGAGCACCTCCGGGTACTTTTTCGTCAGCCAGGCAGGCGGCGTAGCGGTGGGTGTGCCGAAAATGACCTTCATGCCCTTCTTTGCGCACAGATTCAGGAATCGGTCGAAGAAATCAAAGCAAAAGACGCCTTCTTCCGGCTCCGTAAGGTTCCAGGCAAACTCCGCGATGCGCACCACCCGGATCCCTGCGGCAAGCATCCGATCCAGATCACTCGCCCACAGGCTCTCATCCCAGTGCTCGGGATAATAACACACACCGACGGTGTATTCCGGCCATTGATAATTCTGTTTTTTCACTTTGATATCCTGTCTTTATCCATGTGATTATGTGACGAACTCTGCGTTTAGAGTTCAAAAAAGAAAGCTTTCAGTCCTCCTCATGTTGGGAAAAACAAAGCTGAAATTTAGCCCTCTTGCGATGTCGTTACGAATAAAGATCCTCCGAGACAGAACCGGTTTGTTCCGGAACGATTTTGATTATTCCTGAAACGGTATTATAGCAGAACAGCACCAGTCCTACAATCGAAATTTTCTGACAGAACTGCTGCTGAGGCTCAAAGTCTCAGCATTTGTATCTCTGTTCAGTGGCTTTATGATCCCTGTCAACAACACATGTTTTGAAACAATTCTTTATAAAAATCTTTCACGGAAAACTTTCCGCCTATTGTCTCCGTGAAAATTCTGTTTTATAGTATAGACATGCCTGAGAGGAGTCGGTTCGCGGGCTCCGAAAACAAGAAAAGAGGAGGCTCTAAGCATGGCGACCAACTTTGACGAAATCATCGACAGACGGGGCACCAATGCCCTGAACACGGACGGTTTCCGCGGCTACATCTTTCACGCGGGTCCGGAAAAAGTCTTCCCCTACAAGGATGAGGAATTCGTCCGCATGTGGGTGGCCGATATGGAATTCGGCGTCGCGCCGGAGATCATCGACGCCATGCGCACGCGGCTTGACCGCCGCATCTTCGGTTACACCGGCGTCTTTGACAACGGGTATTATGAGTCCTTCAGCAAATGGTGCCGGGATCATTATGACTGGGACTTCCCCCAGGAGCAGCTCTGCTTTACACCGGGCATCATCCCGGCGCTGTATCAGCTGGCGGAAACCCTGTGCACGAAGGAAGAAAAAGTCCTCATCAACACCCCGGCCTACGGCTATTTTCTCCATGCGGCGGAGTATTCCGGCCTGGGCGTACTCTGTTCTCCGCTGAAAAAGAACGAGCGGGGCGAATTTCTTCTCGACTATGCGGATTTTGAAGCAAAGTGTGCCGATCCCCACTGCAAGCTGGTCTTCTGGTGCAATCCGCAGAATCCCACCGGACGGGTCTGGACGGAAGAGGAGCTGCGCCGCATTGCGCAGATCGTGGAGAAGTACAATCTCTGGATTGTCTCCGACGAAATTCACTGCGACCTGCTGCGTGTCGGAAAACAGCACATTCCCATGGCAAAGGTCATGCCGGATTACCCGAAGCTTGTTACCTGCATGGCGCCGACCAAGACTTTCAACATGGCGGGCTTGGCTTTTTCCAATGTCATCATCCGCGATGAGGAGCTGCGTAAAACCTTCAAGGATCGGGACAAACTTTTCGGCATGGTCAATCCGCTTTCTCTTACGGCGGCAAAAGCGGCCTACGACCTTGGCGATCCCTGGCTTCAGGAACTGCGGGTGTACCTGGACGGCAATTTTGCCTTCGTCAAGGAGTTCCTGACCGAGCATCTGCCGGAGGCGGTGCTGAACATCCCCGAGGCGACCTATCTCGCCTGGGTGAATCTGGGCCCCTGCGTGCCGGACATCGAGGACCTCCCCGACTTTTTCGCTAACAATGCAGGTGTTCTGCTTGAGGGCGGAAACGCGCTGTTCGTTGACAACGCGGAGGGATACATCCGCCTGAATCTGGCCATGCCGCGTTCCATCATTCAGACTGGGCTGGAATGGATGCGCGACGCGATTGCGGCGCATAAAGCGCAGGGCTGAGGAAACAGAGCGAGAGCGGTTTCAATCTCTGCAAGAACCACAATAAGAAGCTGAAAATGCAGACGGCTGCTTGATTCGGCGTTGAATGGGATACCTGGCTATGAACTCTGATGTGCCAATGGACAGCAGACTTGATGGTATAACCCGATTTAGCGGCTGTAACCCATTTTGACATGCCTTTGCAACGAAGGACCAAGATCCCTTAGCGACGATCCGGGTTCAACGTCAGCGCGTCAAGCACACACATCTGCCTGAAATCGCTGTCGCTGCCGAGAGTCTGGCAATAGTCTAACAGTTTGGGGAGCGTCTGCTCCCCCTGGAACACAGCGCTGGCCTTGGCCAGACCTGTTGCCTCCTCCGTGAATAACGCACATTTGCTCACCAGCTTACCGTGATACAGTTCCAGATCATACTGAACGGCGTTCGGGCAGATGCGCTGCGCCAGCTGCGATACCAGAAACTCTGATACCGGCTCGATCACATGCAGTCCGCTGCCGCTCTTGTTTCCGGACGGTACGGATTATGATTGACGTTCTGACATGCTGAACGATGAGAGAAAGAGGAAGTTGCTAATCAGGAAGGGGACGCAGGAGATATACGCCGTAAATCATTCCACTTAAGAAATACGGGTACTGGCTGCACTGCTGTATCAATTGGTAAGGCGCATACGAACTGAAGCGCCGGTTTTTTGCAGGAACCATACGCAAAGACCCCGCTTGTCTGGCAGCAGAACACTGCCGACAGGCGGGTTTCAGTATGAAAAGAATTGGGAGTTTTATGCCTTAAGTTTCGTTGGTATTTTTTCTTAAGTACCGTTCTTATTATACGAAATCGGCTGTGTTAGCTCTCTGAATACCGATGCGTAACTTTTATCATACTGAATATAAAGCTGAACGGCCTTTAATCGCTCTTCATAGGAATACATGTGCGTAACCTCCTCCTGTTAATGACCTCATTTGGTCCAGTATTTCGTCCGCACCCCCATCGGAAACGACTCCGTATAGTTGGACACGCAGGCAAAGCCTCCGCCAGCACAGAGCAGCACAAACGGCCTGTCCGGGTGCCCGGGAAAATGAAAGAGCTTCACATCCGAAAGTGCTTTGTTTCTGCGAATCTCCTCCGGGGAATACACCGTATGGAGATAGCCGGGATCCTTCCCGGCCACATTCAGCAAGTGCCGCAGGCCAATCACAAGGCTTTCCGGATTGGAAGACGGGCTTACTCTGTGAAGCTCTTCGGGGGTAGTGAGCGAAACGATCGCTTTCAGGAGAAAACCCGCACCGCCGGAAAAATAAGGGGCGGCCGGACGAAGCTCCGGGATGCGCATGACGGAGCCGATGCGTGTGTTTTCCGTGATTGGGACGGGCTTGGCTTTCACTTACTTCACCTTCACAACATAGCAATGCACGTCGTTGGCCTCCAGCACACCGCTGAGGGTCAATGTCTTTCCCTCAATTTCCGGTTCAACAGTCTCCGCAACCAGGGCGGATTTGGCTTTGATCTCTTCGATCTGCGCCGGAGACATGTCTTCCGGAGAACCCATCTCCTCCCAGACGCGTTTGGGATTGCAGTGGTCCTTGTCGATGCGATAAAGCGTCACGCTCTCGGCTCCCTCGGGAAGCTCAAGCTTCAGTTCATAGGGCACGGCGGGCTCGTCTACGTTCTTCATACGCTGCCGATAGACAAAAACGCGCTTTTCCGTGTCCGATTCATAGACCGCGGCCTCCACCTCGTCGTTGGTGTAGGGCAGATCGTATTTGCGCTCACCGGTTCCGGCCATCAGCTTCAGCGCGTGGAACTGGGGCTTGGGGATGCCGTTGATGGTCAGAAGGCCAAAGCCGCCGGAAAACTCGTCCGGGATCATCAGAAACTCGTCGAAGATATCACTGAAGCACCAGATAGAACTGCCGGTGGTAAACTCATCCATTTCGTCGATGGTCTTGATCTGGAAGCAGGCCACTTTCTTGTCGTCATTGCTGGGGGACATGAGGATCGCGTTGCAGTTCCACTCGGTCATGTACAGAGGATACTGTCCGCGGATCTGGTTGCGCAGCATCTGACCCATCTGGCGCATCTGCCCCTTTGGCATCTCGCTTTGCTCGGACTTGTCCTCCATCACGGTCTGACAGCCATCCAGCGTGCGGCCGGACTTTTTCGCAGCCAGGCGCTTGGTGCCGCCCACGATGGCGTTGAACATGATCTTGCCAAGAAACACCTCGCCGATCCCGTCTCCGGGATAGTTGTGAGTGGAGATGAAATCGCAGGGGAGATTGTTCTCCTTTACGAAGCGGATGAAATCTTCGATCCAGGCCCCGGTGGCCGAGGCAGGGCCACCCACCTGCAGCTTTTCATCTACCTCCTTAACGGCCTTTGCCGTGATCTCATAGAGGTGGAAATAATCCTGCTGAGTGCCGGAGAAGAAGGTGGACATGTTCGGCTCGTTCCAGACCTCGAAGTTCCAGCTTTCGACCTCCTCCTTTCCGTAGCGCTTGATCAGAAAGCGGAGGAAGGCACGGATCAGATCCTGCCACTCGGCATCGTTCTTCGGGAGCGTGGAGCGCCCCTCGGCATTGACCGTGACCTTCTTCTGCTTCTTTGCCAGACGAGAGGGCATAAAGGACAGCTCCACCCACGGCTTCATTCCTGCGGCGAGCACATTGTCATAGGCCACGGCAATGTTGTGGAAGTTGTAGTTCCAGAAGTTTTTGCTCCCCGGCAAGGGCATAAAGTCACTCAGGCTCATGACAGCCTGCATGCTGTCGTCGAAAATCCCGTGGAAGCGCACCCGCTGAATGCCCAGTTCATCATGGACATATTTGAGCTGCCGCGCGTAATCGGAGCGCAGGGCGAGCTTTGCCTGCCCGGAGCCGACGCAGTATTGCCAAGCCTTTCGATTTTCCTTTCGCGCTGCGCTGTCCTTGATGTCAAAACGATAGGTTTTCATTCTGTTCTTCCGCCTTTCCTTATTTCACTGGGATTTCCGCGAGCTTACGGTCGAGTTCGTTCAGTTTTTCTTCCGTCAGCATTTCCGGCATATAGGTCGCCATCATTCTTGCGGAGATACTGAGAATCGTGTCTGCCATTGCTCCAGTCGCAGCCTGTTCCAGCTCAGGAACAGAAGCTGCCAGCAATTCCCGGCAAGCTTCATTATTCCAAAGCTCCCTCAGCGCGATATCCACGCTGTAACGTTCGAATGTCGCAGGAAGATTGAATGTAGATGAAGGCTCTTCCAGCGGGAAGTTATCCAGCACCTCGTTGAGCCACTCAACGCTCAGGCCAAACCAGCTTCCCACGCGGGGACGCGCGGCTCCCATATTGCCATGGGCGGTGTGCGCTTTTCCGAGAGAAAAGCCATGTCCGCCGCGGTGAAAGATATGCATCTCAAAGAGCTTTCCGTGATCGTTTAGCGCTTTGGCGAAAGGGAGCGCGTCTACGGGGACGATGGGATCATCACTGGCTGCGAAGAGAAACGCAGGCGGCGTCAGATCATCTACCTGTGAGTCTACATCCGGCAGATCGAAAGGACAAAGCCCCGGCACATGAGGGTCCTGGATACAGGGATAGCCCAGCACGAGCGCCGCCGGTCTGCGCTGACCGCGTGTTCCCAGCATGGCTGCCAAGTGCCCGCCTGCGGAGAAACCGATAACGGATATCCTGTCCGAATCCAGACCCCAGGCCGCTGCGCTTTCCGCGATGGTCTCCATCGCCCAGTTTGCGTCATCCAGGACAGCCTCCAGGCCGCCTTCACCGCCGACGGTGTAGTTCAGAACAAAAGCCTGATAACCCTCGGAGAGATAGGCCAGCGCTATAGGTTCAGCTTCATCTTCCGAGCACATGCGGTAAGCGCCGCCGGGCAGCACGAGCATCGCCGGACGCAAGCCGTCATGGCCAACGCCATCCTCATTGAGATAATAGCGCAGCGTCACCTGCTCTTTTCTGTCTCTCGTGATTTTTCCGTATTTCATTTGTTTCGCCTCCCTTTATTTACAAATGATGAGTTGCTCCACTGGATCTGCGCCTGTGGCTGATACTTTGATCTTGACCTCGCCCGGGTTTCCTTTGCTGCGCACATAAAAACCCATGCGGCCCTTCCAGCTGGTGTAGCTGCTGCCGGTAAAGCTCTCCTCAGTGACAGGATTGCCGCTGCCAATGGCGGCGAGTTCTCCCGCACCGGTTACTTTCACTTTGACAAGCCGATCTTCCAGAACCTTGACGATGCCCTTGCTGTCGGTAAGCTCTACAGAAACAAAGCTTAAATCTTCTCCGTCGGCCTTGAGCACAGGGGAGTCGGCCTTAACGGTCAGGACTGTCTCTCCGCCTGCCGTTATCAGCACGTCCTCGGCGAGTGCGTTGCCGTTTTCATCGTAGCTCACCGCCCTCAGCTCGCCGGGACGGTAAGCGGTCGTATACTCGGCTTTCATCTCAAGGAGCGGCTTTCTGCCGAGGGACTGTCCATCCTGCAGAAGCTCCACAGAAGCGCCGGCGCTGTAGACCTCGATCTCCGCTGTCTTTCCTTCACAGCCTTTCCAGCTCCAGCTGTGTTCGGCGTCGGTTGCGCGCCACATGCCAAAGAAGTGCTTCTCCCCGCTGTGATTCACCGGGCGCACTGCAATATAAGGCTTGTCATACTGCCCCCAGGCGATGGCCGCCGCCACGCCCTCGGTCTCCCGATGGCCGATCAGGTCGATGGCTCCGCAGCCACCGCTGACGCAGGGGTAAGGTCGGTTGAATCCGCCCTTACTTGTGCCGTAGATGGGCACGCCGACCCCTGCTTCGCCCAGATAATCCAAGGCCGTCCACATAAAATCGCCGATCACATAGGGGTGCTGCTCCACCAGCTTCCAGCGCCGGGTCATGGAATGAGGGTAGGTCTCTGAGCCCAACATGATTCGCTTGGGATCGCAGCCGTGATGCGGCTCATAGCAGTTTTCCGCGTAGTTCAGACCAACAATGTCTACCGCGTCAAAGCAGGGCTTCAGGAGTTTTTCCACCTTTTCCGGCTTGCCCATAATCTTTTTGATAAAAGGAACGACCGTCACAATGATGTTGGCCAGCAGGCTTGCCGTAGCAGCAGAGTTTTTGGTCTCCATATAAGGATCGACCGCATCGGCGGGCGTTCCCTTCGAGCGCTTGCCGCCCATATTAGAGACCACGGGATTGATGCAGTTGATTACCGGGCGGCTGGGATCCAGCTCGTGGCAGACCGCCGTGAGCTTTCGGCTGATTTCCGCGCCTTCCGGTTTCCCGGTGTCACCGATCTCGTTTCCGATGGAGTACATCACCACGGAGGGGTGGCTCCAGTCCTTGCGCAGCATGGCGCGAAGATCCTTTTCCCAGTTATCGTCGAAATAGATGGAGTAGTCGTAATCCACCTTCATGAGCTGCCAGCAGTCAAAGGCTTCATCCATCACATACATGCCAAGCTTGTCACAGGCAGCCAGCAGCGCCTTGCTGCAGGGATTGTGAGCTGAGCGGATTGCGTTAAAACCAGCTTCCTTCAAGAGACGCACCTTGCGCTCCTCCGCCTTGGCTGGGGCACGGCTGCCCAGAATACCGTTGTCGTGATGGATGCAGCCGCCCCGCAGCTTGACTGTCTCGCTGTTTACCTGCAGACCCTTTTCCGCACTCCACGCAAGAGAGCGGATACCGGTGACACATTCCTGCTCATCAACAACTGTGTCGCCGCTTAGTACTCTCGCCACAAGTCGATAGAGATGAGGCGTCTCCGCACTCCAGAGCTTTGGGGTGGGGACTGTAATCCGACAATCGGCGCCTCGCCCACAGGCAACCGTTTTTTCCCCTTCGTATACAGCAATCTCGACTTCGCAGCCTTCCGCGTTCTCCGCTTCCGCTGTCACATGGAGCACAGCCGGGTCGATGCTCTCTGTGGTGACCTTGATCCCATCCACTGCAATGTGCCTCTTATCGCCCACATAGAGATTCACATCCCGGTAGATACCGCTGCCGGTATACCAGCGGCTGTTGGGAGTACGGCTGTTGTCCGCTATCACGCGAATCTCATTCTCTTCGCCGATGCGCAGATGATCTGTCAGATCCACCGTAAAGCCGGTATAGCCGTAGACCCAGCCACCGATCTGCACATCATTGCAAAAGACGGAAGAATTCTGATAGATCCCCTCAAATTCCAGGATAACGCTCTGACCGTGCCAATCCTCGGGAGCTGTAAAACACTTTCGGTACTGATAGCGCCCACCTGGGAAGAAGCCCGCCGCCGCGCCGTTTTTCATGTTGGGAAGACGTTTTTCCGTCTGCATGGCGTCGTGGGGCAGGGTGACCTCGCGTTCCGACTCCTGATGCAGAAGATTGCAGAAAAGCCAGTTTTTATTCCAACGGATCTTGTTCATGGTGGAATCCTCCGTATAGCACTTCTATGTTGTGTTCATTGTAAAGCCTGAACAAGACAAATAGAATGCCTCCGGTATTTTCCCGGAGGCATTGGATGAACCTGTTTTCAGTTTTCTTGTCCGTGGTTAAACAAAGGCGATCTCTCTCAGGTCTATGCCGCCCTTGCCTTTGAAACGCAGGTACAGGGCATGGTCGCCGGAGAGTATGAAGCTCCCCTCCGTCGTTTCCCAGTCTCCGGTATGGCCGGGGATCAGAATACTGCCAAGGACTTCGCCGTCCGGAGCGGAGAGGATCTCCAGCTTGCCGGGCGTTTTCATCCAGGCGGGGTTCATGGCCTTCATCATGCCGACACCGGACATGGACGCGCGCCAAGTCACGCACAGCCGGTGTTGACCGGTGAAGGCAAAGGTTTTCCAGCCCACGGTGTCGCCGCTGTGAAGCCCCTGCACAAAGCTAATTTTCTCGCCGCTTTCTTCTTCCTCCTGTACGACAGGCTTGCTCTTGCCTGTCAGATGGCAGCAAATAGCGGCGGGATAGCTCCCCACGGCCTCGAGCTGCTTTCCACTCAGACCGCAGGACGTGATCGCCACCTGCGGGATCGTCCCATCCGGCAGGATCGAGACGCGCTCGGCACAGCCCTGGCGGGAGAAAGCCGTGCCCTGCGTTTGGCGGTTGTAGAACACATACCACTGTCCACCGATCTCTACAAGGCTGCCGTGGTTATTCCCTGTGGGATAGACCGGCATTTTATTCCCGTTCAGCCCGATATCTCCGTTGGAGATGATCGTCCCGCCGTAAGTGAAGGGACCGTCAGGCCGGTCAGCGACGGCATAGCACAGCTCATGGCTGAGCATGCTGGAGTAAATGAAATAGTATTTCCCTTTGATCTTCCGCATGGAGGAGGCTTCGAAGAAGGCGTGCCCCTCAAAGCCGGTGCCTTTCTGATGACTCACGTTGGGAACGGTCAGCTTCGGCTCGGAAATCGGAGTCAGCATATCCGGTGCAAGCTCCACCACCGCGCCGCCCTGAACGGTGAGCATGTCCTGCGGTCCCTGGAAGGCAGAACCGTAGTAGAGCCACACGCGCTGATCCTCGTCCACGTAGACGGCAGGGTCAAAGAACAGAAAACGCTTGTCCCGTTTGAGCTTGACCTCACCGTAAAAGGTGTACTTTCCCGCCGGGGTATCACAGACCGCCATGCGGATCGTGGGCTTGCGCTTTTTGCTGCCGGTGAAGAAATAATACAGATAATAGCGTCCGTCCGGCCCTTGTGCCACGTCCGGAGCATAGAGATAACCGACGGGATCGTGGTTGTCCGGATCGTCTCTCTTGCGCCAGATCACGCCTTCGCAGCGCCAGTCGCCCAGATCCTCCACCGGGGCCGACCAGCAGACATAGTCCTCCATGCAGAAGGTCGCGCCGTGGCTGCGGTCATGGGAGCCGTAGACATATATGCGGTCGCCAAAAACGTGTGGCTCGCCGTCTGGGACATGCTCCCACAGAGGGAGATAGGGGTTATAAACCTGTTTCATGACTGCTCCTTAAACGCATGGACACAGCTGCCGCTGTGTCCATGGTTCATGATGAATGTTTTATTCCGCGGTGTTTTCCTGTTTTGCCAGCGTGCCGTCCTCATTGAAGCCGTTTTCCACACGCAGTTTCTTCAGATCCCGCTCCAGATGGAAGAAGAAAAACATTACCACACAAATGCCGATGAAGAGCAGGGGCACCCAGTTGAAGGCGATATTGATGCCACTCAGCGCATTCTTCACGGTCGCCGTTCCGCCAGTCACATATTGCTCATATCCGGCCTCCCCAAGTGCGGACAGCTCGGCCCAGTCCTGAAATCCGTTCTCTGTTACAGCTTTGGTCAGGTAATCAAAACCTGTGGCGCTGAGGATCACGCCGACAATGACGGAAGTAAGGCTCGTAGCCATCTTCTGGGCGAAGCTGACAAAAGCGGAATACATACCCTCGACCACGATGCCGCTTTTGTAGCGGCCGTACTCCATCAGCTCATAGTTCACCTGCGAGCCGACGCAGGCCACAAAAATATTGGGCAAGCTGACGCAGAGATAGCCGAGCATCTGTGTGACCAGTGTACCGGGGAAGAGGATACGAATCACCAGACCGACGACAGCGATGATCAGAGATACCTGGATGACCTTGGCCACGCCGAACTTGTTGCAAAGCTTGGGAATGAAAATATAGATCGGCATCATCACGGCGGAGACAGCCATAACCAGCGAAAAGGCGCTGAGGTTGCCGAATACGTACTGGAAGTAGAACTGGCCAACGGTAAAGCTGCTCATCATGACCATCATATACAGGAAGTTGATGATCGTGTACTGGATCAGATATTTGTTTTTACCAATGCTCTTGAGAAACTCGCCGATAGAGACCTTTTCCTGCTGCTTTTCAGCCTCATAGCCTTCGAAAGCAGCCAATTCGGCATCTGTATACTCCGGGCACAGGAAAAACGCGATCACGCAGGCGGCCACACCGATCACCGCAGTAATTGCAACCAGAATGATGAAACCGCTCTGGGAGCCATGGAATGCGTCGATCAGCGCGGGCAAGGCAATCTGAAGTCCAAGAGAACCGATCGCAAACACAACACCGATCACCGTCAGCGCTTTGACCCGATTTTGGTTATTGACAATACTGCGCTTGATGTGAGTCTCATAAGCGATATTCGCCATGGTTCCGAAAATCGCAGTGCCCAACGTAGAGAGAACTGTGAGATAAATGACCAGACCCGCATCGCTCATGACGGACTTCGGAGCCATGAAAATAAGAAGCGTCAGGATCCACATGGGGATTCCCGCCAGAGCCCAGGGGCGCGCTTTGCCGAACTTCGTATGGGTGGCGTCTACAATCGCTCCCATAAACAGGTCCGTGACCGCGTCAACAGCCGTTTTGACCGCCATACCTGCGGATACCGCAGCAGCGGCAAGACCGAGACTGTTGGTGGCAAAATAGGTGATTTCGCCGATCAGAAGTCCCTGAAGAATGTTTCCCAGTCGAACCAGAGAAAAGCCTAGGACTTTCTTCCCGGAGAATTTTTCATTTGCAATGTCCAGACGTTTGATTTGTTCGCTCATATTCTTTCCTCCCTGCGTTTATCTCGCCCAGTGTGATTCCAGTATACCGTGTGCTTGCAGTATTCGGAATTTCCGTGCTATTCCTTTATCCGTCAAATTTGAACCAAAAACGTGCGGATTTGTCTGAGATTCACTTTTCAGACGGTTGGATTGCTTCCCAGACTGCCTCGGCCAGCTTCTGTGCCCCGATGGCGTTGGGGTGGATCCCATCGTCCACAAACCAGTCCGGATGCTTTTCCGTCAGAGCAAAAATGTCGACCGTGGCAAGTCCATACTCCAATGCGAGCTCCCGAATAACCTCGCCAGCCTCCAGCACCTTGGAGCGCTGAATATCAAAGGTATAGACGTCGCCCTCCTCGCCGTGCAGGTGATGCGGTGCGGCGGGCTGCAGCAGGATCACGCGCGGCTTGCTGCTCAGATTCAGATAACTCTCCAGCAGTTTGCGATACTGCTTTTTGAATTCCTCCCGGCCCAGCCAGTTCTGAGGCTTGGAATCGTTTGTACCGAACTTCAGCAGGACGATGTCCGGTTGGAAGGCTTTGCTCCTTAAATAGCGCGGCTCACGGACGTAGGGGTGATCTCCGGTGTGCATGGCGGTTCTCCCGCTCATGCCGTAGTTATGGACACAGTAGCCGGAGCCCGCCAGCTTTTGCAGGACATGCGGGTAGTTATAGCGGTACCAGTTGGGGATCATTGCGCCATAGGTGATGCTGTCGCCCACGCAGGCGACCTTGATTTGTCCCTCTTTCGCCGGCGCGCCGATGGGGATCCAGGTCCAGCCCTTATAGCCCATCACGCCCCAGGCCGCGGCCAGGGCGGCCCCGCCAAGAATCGCAAGCAGTTTTTTCATGTTCCGCTTCTCCCTTCCTGCGTAAAGCTGTATGTTCCGGCGGAAATCTCTTCCGCCTCTTTGCCCGGCAAGCACAGCGTTGCCGAGCAGTTGGCCGGGATCGTGATGTTATATGTCACAGCTTCGCCTTCCCGACTCCATCCGCTTTCTACGGCGCCGTATACCGAATCATAGGCCAGGGAAATCCGCTCCAGCTGACCGACCGTGTGCAGCTCGATCACGAAGTGATTCTCTCGCCCGTCCAGTTTGACGCCGCAGAGCGTATCAAACAGCCACTGACAGCAGGCCCCCTTGGAGTAATGGTTCAGAGAGGCGTCCG
Organism: Oscillospiraceae bacterium; assembly: GCA_017448455.1. Lineage (GTDB taxonomy): Bacteria > Bacillota > Clostridia > Oscillospirales > Oscillospiraceae > Limivicinus. The sequence goes on from JAFSLL010000132.1 coordinate 111,015, forward strand.
GCGTCCAGTTCTCCCATACGGTGGTAGCTCCTTCCCGGATCTGCTGCATCCAGCCGATTTCGGGATTGGTCAGTGTGCGGAAAGCGTCGTCGCTCTCGCCCGCCTCGGTGAGCAGGCCAAAGATGAAGGGCGTGGTCAAGAACCCCGTACCGATGCGATAGTTGCGCGCTCTGTTGAGCTTCACGATTTTGTCGAGCAGGTTCCGGCGCGCATCACCCTCGGCTAGGCCCAGACCGCAGGGGCGGGCGTATTTGCACATGCGGTCAGACTCGATCTCGCCGCCCTGCACAAAGTAATGGTTGTAGGCCTCTCGGGACTTCTCCGCAAGAAACGCGTAATCCGCCGCTTTCCCGTCTTTTAGATGTGCCGCCATCTCGGCCATCAACCGGGCGGAGTAGGAAAAATAGGCCGTGGCCTCCTCCGTCATGGGGAATAACAAGGCGGATTGAGGCGGTGCGCAGTCGTCCGGCTCCGTCCACTCGCCGAAGTGCTTGCCGCAGGCGACGATGTATTGATCGTATTTGCTGCGCTTTGGATTATTCAACGACAGAAGGTTCCGCTTGCCCAGCCGGGAACGGAAGAAAGCAAAGCACTTTTCCATGTTTGGCCAGAATTCCCGGATCAGGCAGTCGTCCCCGTAGCGCTTCCAGAAATACCAGGGGATTGTGATCATCGCGTCGCCCCAGCCTGCGCTGCCCTCCATGGAGATCCATTCGATGAAAGCGGATTTCCCGGGAGCAGAGGGGTTGATGTTGTATACCAGACCGTTTTCCTTCTGACAGTCGGCCACATCCCGCAGCCATTTGCGGAAGAAGGAACGCTGGTCCATCATGGTATTACCGGTATTGAAAAAGAGCTGCGCGTCGCCGGTCCAGCCCGCCCGCTCCCGGGTGGGGCAGTCGGTGGGCACGTCCAGGAAATTGCCCTTCACGCTCCAGAAAGTGTTCTGTACGATCTGATTGATCCCCGCGTCGGAGGATTCAAAGCGGAAGGTCGTGTCCATGTCGCTGTAGACAGCAATGGCAGTAAAGTTCTCTTTCCTGATTTCCTCCGGCCAGTCACGCAGCAGCACATAGCGAAAGCCCATCACCGTGAACTTCGGCTTGTACACATGGCGTTCGCCGTCGCAGGTCAGATCGTTGGTCTGAAAATGGCACCGGTCATATTCACTCTTCCAGGCGATGTTGGCCACGGTAAAATTGCCGTTCGCGTCCAGCTTCTCGCCGAAGGTCATCCTGCAGGTATGTCCGGCGGGACCGCAGACGGAGGTCTCCATATAACCGGCAATGTTCTGGCCGAAGTCCAGCACGGTTTGCCCGTCCGGGCAGTGCAGGATCTTAGGGCTTGAAAAGCGCTTCTGCTCCCGGACAGGCACGTTGTTTGAGGCGCAGACAATGCCGTCATAGCCTGTTTCCTGAGCATATCCTCTGTAGGAGGGGCGACAGCGCAGGTCGACCACCTCGCCGTCTTTCATGTCCGCCAGGCGGATCGGGCCGTCGTTGGACCAGCGAAAATTTGCGTCTGTTCCGATGGTCTCCCGCTCGCCGTTTGCATAGGTGACTTCCAGCTGCGCAAGTGCCTTCGGCTCATGTCCGTATGTTTTGGCGTTTCCGAAAACTCCGGTTTTGCCGGCATACCAGCCATCAGCCAGCTCGATGGTCCACTCGTTCTCTATGTCCAGCAACTCGGTTATGTCATATGTCTGGTAGTGGACGCGTTTCTGAAAAGCCGTGGAGCCGGGCGTCAGAACCTGATCGCCCACGCGTCTGCCGTTGATATGGGTCTCATACAATCCGCAGGCCGTAGCATACAGCCGTGCCCGGACGATTTCACCCTTAAGCTTGAAGCAACGCTTGAAATAATCCACCGGGTAACGCATATCCGGCTTTTTGTTGTGGCGATACGCGCCCATGATCCACTTGCCCTTCCAGTCGGAAGGGTGCAGAAGACCGATCTCGCAGGATGCCGTCTCGCTCCATTCGCCAGGCTCCCCGTTTTCGTCCCACAGCCGCAGCTGCCAGCGAACCCGATCACGGCTTTGAAGCGTGAGCGGAAGCGAGGCGTGCATGGACGAGCTTTGCTCCATCGGGAATTCTCTCCATTCGTTCTCGTTGATGGAGCCGCGGAGCTGGTACGCACTTTGACAAGCAGCGCCTTTCACCTTCCAGGACACGCGGGGAGTCACAATATCGATCCCCATGGGGTTTGTCAAATATTCGGTCTTTAGCTGAATGGCTTTGATCATGACAGCTCCTCCTTATCCCGTCCTTCAATGAAACTACCCAGTGCCTGGCAGATCTCCCTGCCCCGCTCTTCGTCGGCGTCGATCTGGAGCAGGATGGGTTTTGCCAGGTCAAAACAGAAAAGCCCCATGATGGATTTGGCATCCACCATCGTCTCATCGCCGCAGAGCTGCATCTTTTCCGGAAATTGAGATACGAGCGCCACAAAGTCCTTAGCCTCGGTGATGCTGCGTAGTTTGATCGTTCTTTTCATGGCACAGTCCTTTTCCAGCTTTTGATGTGTTCATGATACACGGAAGGCTCAGCAAAAAACATCTCCCCGGTAGCTAAAGACCGTTCTTTTCTTCGCCAGTCATAAAATCATTTGTCTGAGATAAACTATCTCATTGCTTTTCACCGGTTTTTCCGGTATGATAAACATACAAAACAGGGGGAGATGAGCTCATGGAACACGTCACACGCGAGCAGATCTATCACATTCTGCAAAACCTGAGCAATGTGGAGATCTCCTATACCGAGTACTCCCGGACGAAGCTGGACTATGAGGAGTACCAGACCTACTTTGACTATTTCAATAACCATGTTTTACGCAGCCACAATCTCAGTCGTTTCTATTTTCCGATCCCTCTGAGTCGGGATGCAAAGATCCCGAAGAATGTGACTGACTGGGGTGTCATTTCCGAAAAAATGACCATCCTGCCCGGCTTCGACATGGCTGTTTCCAAGATGTTCAACTTCCCGGATTCCACCAGCCATTGCTGCGATTATTACACGATGATCTATCTGATGGAGGGCAGCGGCAGGCTGGAGCTGGATGAAGGCAGTTTCACCTTAAACCCGGGCGACTTTTACCTGATCCCCGCCGGGGTCTATTACGGAGCGACTTGCGTCCCGGAAAGCATCTGTGTCTATTTCGATATGCGCCGCAGCTTTCTCAGCGCAGAGTACAAGGCGATTTTTCAAGACGACGCTCGGCTCAGCGACTTCTTTGTGGAGAGCTTAAAAAGCGAATCGACCATGACCTATCTGGCCATTCATACGGACAATTCCCAGATCATCCGCAATCGTGTGCTGGATGTGTTTGCCGAATACATCAACCAGTACAAGTTCTGCAACGCAGCCATGAAGAATTATCTGGCCCTGCTGATGACCAGCGTCCTCCGAAATCCCAACACCGCTATCGACTCTTCCGTTGCGATCAGCCACCTGGAGCAGCAGTACCGCCAGGTGCTGGATTACCTGAAGCAGAATTATCAGACCGCCAGCCTGGACGAGATTGCGGAGCAGCTGCATTTCAGCAAGCAATATATCTGCAAGATCGTCAAGAGCGCCTCAGGAAAAACCTTCCAGACACTCTTGATGGAGATTCGGCTGCAGATGGTGGCGGACTATCTTCGTGAGACCGCACTGCCCATGGAGAGCATCGCCGAGCTCTGCGGCTTCAGCACCGCCGCCCACCTCAGCCGCAGCTTCAAAAACGCCTACGGGATGCCGCCGTCCGCGTATCGGGCCTGCCAGTGAGCTAACATAAAGAAACGTAAAACCAGTGCTGACAGGAAGAAACACCTTGCTCAGAAAAGCGAGGTGTTTCTTCCTGTCATTCTACATCAAGCTCTGAGACGATTTTGGGATATTCTCTCATTTCATCACTCTCATGGAGCGGATCCCAGACCTGGGCAAAAAACTTGTCAACCTTAGCTCTCTGTCCGTAGTTCCAGCTCTTTCTCTCACACAAATCGCACCAATGGCCACCTTGAAGAATCAGACGTGGACTTGCATCAAACTCATGGCCGAAGGCGCAGCGGAAGCGCAGCTTCGTCCTCCAGTCGCCAGTCTCCATGGAATCGGATATGCATTCGCCTCCACGAAATATTGCCGCGCCTTTCACATCATCCAACGACAGCGCACTCTCCGGCTTGCTCTCATCGTAGCCATGATCAATGTGGACAACATTTTTCCAATATGGGAAGTGGGTCAGTTCCCGGTATTTCTTCGGCATCTTCTCCCACGCCTTGCGGCTGCCCCAGAAAGCGTCGATATGATCCTCCACGTTGTCGGTGATAAACCGTTCCGTACCGTCTTCTTCTCTGGCAAGCTTGCCGAAAGTACCGCTGATGATTTTTCCCATTAAGAGCTGTCCACCAGGTATTTTGCAGATTTTCTTAGCAAGCGGGGCAATTATACCGAGGTTTTTCAAATACTCCTTATAGAAATACTCCATGGAATCGTTTTGAAAATGCAGATAATTTTCCAACTTATCGGAATCCAGATAATACTGTCCGTGGAAATTACGGGTAGCCTGCATTTTCGGTTTGAGAATATAAGAAAGATCCCGGAAGCCAAGTTCTCCATACAGTCGATTGTACATCTCTGCAGTAGACACACGGCAGCTTTCGCCTCCGCCGATGTTATAGATATGCTCCCAAAAGTCCCCGTTCAGTTTCCCCTCGGCCTCATATCTGGCCAAATGCTCCAGCAGGATGCCGGAGTCGCGGTCAGAGACATATTCCAGAACATTATCAAAGCAGTTGTGAAACATGACTGGATCGGCAACCTTTGCCATCGTCGGGCCAATAATGCCAGTCTGACGTAAAACTGCCCAGTATTTGAGCTCGGATTCCACGACCAGGCGTTCTGCTGCTACCTTGGATACTGCATAATAGTCAAACATACTGGGTTTGATCGGATCTCCCACGCGGCCCCAGTGAATTGGCGGCATGCGGTCTCCTGTTTCGGCAACAGTTCCGATGTAAACAAATTTGCAGGACCTCTCTCGCCCCTGCTCGACAATGGCTCGGAGAAGATTTTTGGTGGAACCGTAGTTGATCCTCATAGCCTTCGCCGGATCGAAGTTCGGCTGAGGATAGATATAGACTGCCGCGTGAAGGATCAGATCTGCCTTGGCAACACACTTTGCGACCGTCTCATAGTCACAGAGATCACCCCAACAAATCTCAATTCCTGACTTGTTTTTATATGGCTCCAGCTTCTTGCGATTCTTCTTGCTGTCTCTGACTAACACTATGGTGTGGTAGCAGTCGGTATGGCAGGCCATGCGTTCCAGAGCCTGAGACCCCATTACACCTGTGGCACCAGTCAGGAAGACGATCGGTTTTGCCATATCAATCACCCTTCATAGCCTTGACGTCTTTGGCCTTCCCATCCAGAATATCCACACTCAGGCGAACGGACTGGCCAATGGCAGCGTCGATGTCGTCCTCGGTCACACCCAAGGGCACGCAGCCCAGATTTTTATCCATGAATTGATTGGAGCACTGCAGCTTCGTGTACTTGACCATGTCCAGACCACCCTCGATCCCGCGCTTTTTCTGATCGCGCTTGATCTTCATACCAGCCATGGCGTACATCCAGTCGGGAATCGTGATGATCTTTTTGTTCGGGCAGCCAAGGTGCTTATGAAAGATCTTCAGCATTTCTTTCCAGGTCATGTTAAACCAGCCGATGGGATAGCAGTTGCCGCCCCTGTTTCGTTCCAGCGCACCTGCGATCGCCTGGCCTACTTGTCGGATCGTGACCATAGCGGTGCCGCCTTTGGGCCACATGGTTGCTCCCTTCATGGAGCGGATGCTCTCCACCATGTAGACCCACACAGGGCGTCTGCCGGGTTGTGCGCCGAAGATGTAGGACAGCTCCAGAACAGCCACATCAAAGTTTTCATCCGCGTACTTCATGGCGACTGTCTCCTGATCGCGGCGGGAGCGAATATATGGATGCGTCTCATACAGCTTCATTTCCGGGCATGTCCGGTCAGAATACGCGAAGCAGGATCCACAGATGACACTGTGTTTTACACCGCATTCTTTTGCCAGACGGAGAAGTCGGTCTGTGGGGTCGATGTTGAACTTTTTAAACATATCGTATACAGGCGCAGGGCCTTCAACGCGCTCATCGATACCTGCGGCAAACACGAATCCCTCGCAGCCTTTGAACAGCTCACGAATCTCATCGTCGCTCATGTTCATAAAGTTCCCGGGAATAATCTCCATTTCTTCCGGGATTCCTGCGTCCTTGGACGGAGTACGCCGTGCCAGTGTCTTTACATGATGCCCCCGTGCGATCAGTTCTCTGGCTCCTTCGCTGCCGAGGAGTCCTGTTCCGCCTAAAATCAATACGTTCATAGTAACCTCCGATTTTTTTCAATCATAATACATAGCTCGGGAGACCGAATGATACAGTCTCCCGAGCACCTGTGTTTACGCCAGAGTCTTCAGGTCTTCTTCCAGAGCCTTGACCTGCTCTTTTGTCATCTTGGCCTGGGGGAATTTCACGCACATGCCGAGTTTCATGCCCAGGGCCATCTTGAGCTGGGGATTCTTGGAGAAGCCGGGAGAATACTTCTCAATGAGGGCAACGGCTTCAGGGCTTTCCAGAACTTCTTTCAGGGTGCTGTCATAAGAGATTGCCATTTTGTTTCCTCCTGTTTTTCTGTTTTTATGATTGACTTAGAGTTTGCTTACCGCTTCATACGCCTCGCGTGTGGCGTTCATAATATCCCGGCACTTAACGCTGTCACCGATAGGAATCACCGGGCAGATATCTGTGTAGGCCTCACTGTCTAAGCTGTCGGGAATATAGCCCATGGCCAGCAGAACAGTGTCGCAAGGAATGACCTGTTTCCCACCGGCGTTCTCTACAACCACGCCTTCCGGTGTGATTTCCACCACCTTCGCGTTTGTCAGGTAACTGGCTCGACTATTGGCCATCATCTCTCGCAGGATGTTCTCATTCTGCTGGAATGGAGGATCCGGCATCATTTGATCGGCCATCTCCACCACAGTTACGTCATGGCCGTTGTGATCAAAATGCAGCGATGCTTCAATGCCCACCTGACCACCGCCCGCAATGACGACGCGTTTACCGACAGGAACCAGATTCTTCAGGGCCTTTTCGCAGGAATAGACATTGTCCCCGTCGATCCCGGGAATAGACTTCGGAGCCAGAATCCGTCCTCCGGTCGCCCAGATGATTATGTCCGGTGCAAAGTCCGCCACCGCACCATGGCTTGCCTCTGTGTATAGCCTCAGCGTCACATCGGATTTAAGCAGCTGGGTGTTGTAGTAGTTACAGAGCCGAATCATGTCCCGCTTCATGTACGGTGCCGCGGCGGCGATTGCCTTGCCGCCAACGCGAGAAGTCTTTTCCCACAGCTCAACCTGATGCCCAATCTTTGCTGCCATCAGCGCTGCGGCACAGCCGGCAGGCCCCCCGCCGACAACGAGCACTTTCTTAGGAGTGGTCGTCGGCTGGAGTTTCCGTTCCGATTCGAAGCCCGTAAAGGGATTGAGTGCGCATTTAACGTGTTCAAAGCGCATGATACTGCCGATGCATCCTTCGTTGCAGGAAATGCAGGGGCGAATATCTTCAGGCCGCTTTTCCGCAATCTTATTAGGAAGCTCCGGATCGGCAAGCAAGCCGCGACCAATGACCGCAATGTCACAGACACCGCTTTCCAGAGCTGCCTCTGCTTTTTCTACATCGCCCAGACGACCATGAGTCAGAACCGGGATACTAACCGCTTCCTTTACAGCTTTGGCACTATGGGTCTGCATAGTCATTTCCTGATAGAAGACCGCAGGCATAGCGAGCTGCCACCTCTCATAACAACCTGCGTCCACATGCAGCGCATCAAAGCCTGCTTCCTCAAGAATCTTCGCGAGTTCAATACCTTCTTCCAGCTGACGGAAGCCAGGATAAGGAACGCCGTGGTCGGGACAGAACTTGATGAGCACCGGGAAATCCTTTCCGGCCACTTCTTTGGCGATGTTCAGCAGCTCAATCGGGAAGGTGGCGCGGCCGCGGACGTCGCCGCCGTACTTGTCCGTACGGGTGTTCCAGGCAGCGGTCAGGAACTGGTCGCCCAGATAACCGCCGTAGAAGTGCAGCTCGATACAGTCAGCGCCTGCCTGAACCGCCATTTCCACATCCTTGCGGAAATAATCTTCCATGATGCTGATCTCTTCCAGCGTCATCTCATGGCAAGGAAGATCCGGAATATACAGCCAGCCGCAGGCGGACGCACTGATGGGCACATCGTAGGCCTTGGCGTTGGCACCCATGCGGCCGCAGCCGGGCATGAACTGAAACCCCACCGTGCAGCCTTTTTCATGGGCGCGACGGCAGATCTCCGTCAGTCCCGGCAGGGACGCCTCGTTGAGCACCATCGACGAGGGAATGTCCTCAAAGTAATCGGTGATCAGCATATTGATCAGAAGCATGCCCACGCCGCCGTCAATGCGGGCGCTGTAGTATTCCACCGTTGCAGGATTCGCATCCTGGCCGAGATCCACGCCCATCGGCGCCATGACAATCCTGTTTTTCAGTTCCATAGACCCGATCCGGGTTTTTTCCATCAACTTCTGCATGATGAAAGACCTCCTATTCGTTAATGACAGGTGGACCAGCCGCCGTCAATGGGGAGGCAGACGCCGCTCACATACTTCGCCTCATCGGAGGCCAGATAGACCATTGCCCAGGCGGCGTCTTCCGGCTCGCCCAGGAAACCAAGAGGCGTGCTGTCCAGGAAAAACTCCCGACAGGCCTCAAAGATGGCGTCCTGCTTGGGTGTCCAAACATAGTTGGGCGCCAGGCAGTTAAAGCGGACCCCGCTCCCCTTGGTAGCTGCGACCATATCCTTTGTGGCCAGCAGAATGCCGGCTTTTGTGATCGGATAGGACGCGCAGCCATAGCCTAGGAAGGAAAGGCCGGTGGAAGAAGAAAAGTTGATAAAATTCCCCTTGATCCAATTGTCCAGCATGTACTGGAGAACGGACTGATAGGAAAACATCATACTCTTCAGATTGGTCTCGATGACTCTGTCCCATTCGTCCATATCCAGGCAGTCCCAGTCGCTGTAGCAGAATTCTGCGGCGCCGTTTACACAGCAGTCCACTCTGCCGTAGGTATCCAGCGTCAGTTTCAGGATCTCATCCCAGGATTCCCGTTTGCTCACATCGGCGACCAGCGCGACGGCGTCTCCGCCGTTGGCTTTAATCTGTTCACAGCGTTCGGTCACATCCTCGTGACGTCCCACCATGACGCATTTCGCACCCTCCCGGCAGAACAGTTCACTGGCTTTCCCGCAGATCCCGCCGGCTGCGCCGGTCAGGATCGCGACTTTATCTTTCAACCGATCCATACGCAAGCCTCTTATTCAAAGCGAAGAGAGCCGAGCACGACGCCGTAGTCCAGACGAAGGATCTGGATGCGCCACTTCCCGTCCTCACATTTCACCAGATCATCCACGTACAGGCCAAAGCCGGAATAGTTGTAATCATCCGCGCAATAGGTGTGGTAGTCGTTCATCCTCGTTACCAGCTGGACGTGGGTGTCATCCACAAAATTGACCACCTGATTATGGCCGAAATGCATGGGGACCATTTTGGCATTGTCGCAAAGGAAAAGATTCTGGGCTATTTGATCGTCCGGGTCGGTATAGCCCTGTCCGCCGCCCCAATAGGTGTCAAAGCCTTCTGCGACGAACACGTCCTTGAGAAGCTCCCGGTCGTTCAGGTCCACGCCGTAAAAATAGGACGCTTTGGTTGCCAGAATAGCGGGGATCTCTGCCAACTGCTCCGGAGTGTAGGGTTTACGTGCACCCATCAAAGCTTCGTGCGCCAGCTTCCTCAGGCTTTCTGAATATTCGAGTACCATAGTTAACCGTCTCCTTTTATTGTATAGTTGAATCAAGCGTTTGCCTGTTTTGAAAATAACATAGAAAAAACGCTTGCCGCAAAAGAATCAAATTGATTCTTTTTGCGGCAAGTTGAATAGATTGATTCAATTTCGATGCAAGATGTCAACGCTTGAACAAGGCTTGTTTTTGAGCTATTCCTGTGTTATCTTTATCATATCTCTTAGAAAAAAGAAGCTGTTTCCATAAAGGAGGCGATTCATTATGACATTTGGTCAAACCTTGAAGCAAGTTTTGGCGATCAGTGGACTGCGCGCGAGCTATCTGGCCAATGACCTCGGCTATGATGACTCTTATATCAGTCGCTGGTTAAGCGGGCAGAAGCTGCCGTCCTTGAAATACAACGATGACTTGTTTGCCAAGATTTCCTCTATCGTCATCAAAAACTGTACGGAAGAGAGCCGACAGGCTTTGGTAAGTGAGATGATGCCGCAACTTCGTGACTCCGCCTCTGCAAAAATAGTGGAAAGTGAATTATCCAGGCTTCTTTCGAATGCCTTTTATGCCAGCGGTTCTTCTCTTTCTTCCGGAAAGTTTATGTCCCGTACGGAAAACTGCAACGCAAACATTTCTGTACTCCCGGCGAAAACCGTATATCAGATTTTCTATGATGCAATGGAATATGTCTCCCGAACCGGTTCTGCCCCATTTATTAATGTAATTGTCAATTCTCCTCTGCACTTTCATGCCAACGAAGAGTTTTCCATTATCACCAACGTACCGACTGACAGCGGCATCAAGCCGCTCTGCATGCACCAGACCGTCAACTTGAAAGATTTCAAGGAAAATGTCGATTTGTATTGTGCCCGGATTTGTCAGTTTTTTGGAGGCGCTCCTAGAGCATACTACCACCTGTATCAGACGGATGACCGCCCGTCAACAGACGACTTGTTTATTGTCATGGAAGGCGGCTTCCTATACTTTTTCTTAAAAAACCCCTACGGTGGTCAGGCTTATTCTCTGATCTCCTATGACAAAGATCTTGTGTTCGAATACTTCACTTCTACGGAAGCGAACCTGAATCTTCGTCCTCGCTTAACCAGCTACTTTGATTATGCGTGGCTTCTGGAGCGCAAGCTTGTTTACCGACTCTTGATGGGCGGTAAATTATCGCTTTTGCTGAAGAGCATGTTTCCTCTCTTTATGACATCCGAGATGTTTTCTGAGCTATGCAGCAGTTTCACGGCAAAGGAAATGGAGCCTCAAATGCTTGTCTCCCATTATGAGAAGCTGTGGCAGGCCCCTAAGCGTGCGATCATTTTCAAATCCGCTCTTGTAAATTATATCTGCGACGGAAAAATCGAACTGTTCGGACAGATCGTTCACCTTGACGATCAGATAAGGAAAGCACATTTACAGTATTTGCTGAGCCTTCTACGCAATTCCGAGGAAAACAGTATAGCCATTTTGAATGATGACAATCCGCTGCTTAGTTATAACGAGTGTGGAATCTCCTTGTTTCTCAGCGACGGCATCGCGTTCGCAGAAAACCTCGATGCCGACCCCGAGCACCGCTTTATCCGCCTCCGCTCCATGGAGATTATTGAATACTTTTTCAGCTTCTTTGACCATCTTCAAAGCTTGGACGAAAAATATATCCTGCTTGGCGACGAAGCCTTGGATTTTATAGAGCGCGGCCTTGAAATGATATAATAAAGGTCTTCAAGAATTTGCCTCTTCGGCATCCTCGTTGTAAACCAGCTCCTTCAGCACAATCTCTTCTGAACGGCTGCGGATGCTGTTCATGCGACGAACCCATTCCATCTGATTGGCAACTTTGAGCGCTTCGGTCACACCTTCGCGCTTGGCCATTTGGTAAACAAGCAGTTCCATTCGCTCTACACAGGCTTCGTCGATCTCCAGAAGGTGCGAATACAATTTTCCGGACAGCAACAACTCTGAATAAAGTACGGGATGCTGCTCTTTCAGATAGCATTTCCGCATCCGCCCATGTTTACCGATAGGCCTCTCTTCTACCTCTCCGATGGATAGGTCTGGAAGGACCACGTCGCCAACCTGCGTATAAGTGCCGCCTTTTAGTTCAAAAAAGGATTTCTGCGTTTTCATGGGATATACCTCCAAATCAATATTTGGAAGCATCGTAAGCGTGAGGGTTACTTCTTCATTTTATAGCTTTAACTTGTATAAACCTTTATCTACGCTTTTCGCTTGGCAGCCAAGATCATGATCGATGTGCTGACAGAAGGACAAATGCGGGAAATCTGATGTTTTGAAAAACGAGGCCCAGAGGAGGTGATGGAACCACTCCTCTGGGCTTTTGCAATTTATAGAAAAGATATCTCTGTTTTCCCTTCTCAGTCGACTGAAGGATAACGTTTCCTTGCGTGGAGTCGGTGCCAAGGATGTGTACCTCACTCTTCATGGAACCGATGTGCATTACCCAGCTGAACAGATAGCGCCAGCCTTCCGGCGCGCCGGAGCTGTGAAGCGCTGCCGCTCGAAATGGCCGGGCAGATTTTTCTCCTTTACAGCCAAATGAAAATGGCAGGCAGCGATCCCGGTATCGACCCGCTGGATGGCAGGCGGGTTTTCTGCCAGCGCTTCCTTGCCCATCACGGCGTAGAAGTGAAAGGCCGAATGATCCATCACCACGCGCCAGGGCTGCGCTTTTCGGCTGGATAGCCGACGGGGCTGATGGCGGGCATCCACTCGTCATCCCGGACCTGCATCTCCTGCGTAAAAGCCTCGCGGTTCAGCGTCGCCGCCAGCCAGCAGGTACCAAGACCCAGATGAGCGGCATAGAGCACCAGTTCCTCCATGGCGTACCCGGCCGCCTCCAAGCCCAGCGGCGCCTGCGGCACGACCACGCCCAGAAAGCTGCCTGCGCCTTTGATGACGCCGTAAGTGCCCAGCTTCTTCGGCTGCTCGGAGCTTTCGGTCTCGATCAGATGGATCGTCACAGGGATTCCGAAGGGATTGGTGATGCCGTCCCGATAGCGGAGCAGCTTTTCCTTGTCTTCCGCGCTCAACGGCCACGCTCATAGGTGCGGACGCTGTGCCGCTTTTCAATCGTTTCACGAATGGGAAAATCCATATTGCATGTTACCCTCCCTGTATTTCTGATATTTCTTCTATCATCATGACGCCTTCATGGCATGGGTCTGCGTTCGATCCGGTCGTAGATCGGTTCCAGCTTCGGCTGGATCCAGGCAATCAGCTTCATATCGAAGTTTCCGAGATACACGACGATGCTGGCCGCAAACAGGCCGAGCACTGTCAGACAGAGCGTCAGCAGCGTTTTCTTGAGCTTTTCCATTTTCTCTCCTTATCTCACCAGGCGTTCTGATCTTCGATCTCTTCCAGGGCGGGATCCAGCGGCTCCTCGTTCAAGACCGTGCGCATGTAGCGGTTGACCTCGTCGCGCATATTCTGGCGGGAGGCTTTGCGCGGATCCAGCAGCGAGTGCGTGACCCAGACCAGATGCAGGCCGCGTTTCATGGCCTCTTCCTCATAGATGCCGTGGTAGCCCGTCAGAGCCTTGCACGCGATCTGCTCATAGAGGATGATCATGTCGCAGTGAAATTCCTCGCAGAAGCGCCACACGTCGTCCACTCCGTAGCGGAAGCCGCCCTCGGAGCGGTTGCGCATGACCATGTTCATCATGAGATGGGCCAGATCGTAATAGGCCTGTTCCCGGTTTTCGGGGGTATCGGTGTCGGCGTAGATCTCTGTGGAGGTAAGGTTCATGAAATGGGTGATCGGGACGATGCCCCAGCAGGCCATGAGCCAGTTGGGGAAGTTGGTGTAAAACTCCGCCTGCACGCCCCACATGAGGGCGCGGTGGCGAGGCTCCCTGCACATGAGCTCCCGGCGCTCGTAGCCTTTCATCATCAGTTTCCGGAGCTTGTCGTCCACCGCCAGATACTCCGCGCTCTGCGCGTTCATCATGCGGGTGTAGTACACGTCCCGGTGCAGGGCGTAGTTGTTCTCCGGCACCTGGGGGTAGGCCGCTTTCTGCATCTCGAGGATCTCCAGGAAGCGCCGGGTCTGCTCGTTGAAAAGCCGCATGTTGGCAAAGTAGGCGTCCCAGTCCCATTTCTCACCGGTCTGCTCCTCCACGAAGCGGATGGCGGCCTTGACCTCATCCGCACCGTATTCCCGAATCAGATCGTCCTCCAGATATTCCGGCGCGGCCACGGCAAATGCGGGTTTTTGGTAACGGCGGTCCTCGATGGAGTTGCCCATAAGAGAGGTGTCGCAGGAGGTGTTGCAGTGCAGCATGCACTTGCCTACCTCGGGGTTGTCGTCCTCGATGGCGATGCCCAGCTCTGCCTTCGGCATGGTGCAGGCGTCACCGGTAATGCCGTATTCCTCGGCCTTGTCAATGTAGAAGGGCGCGGAGTGCTGCGCCACAGCGGAGCGGGCAAACACGCCGCAGAGCTGCGGGCAGATATCCACCAGGTTCGGGAAGCCGAAAAGCAGCTCCTCCATCATGTTCTCGTCGAAGACTACCATCTTGTCGCTCTTGCCCTTGCTGCCGCCGATACGCTGGTCGGCCTCAAACAGCAGAGTCAGCGTACGGATCAGCTGGGCGAGGATGAAGTCATACTGGGTGTGAGCGATGCGCAGCTGATTGCCGCGGGTCCCCTCCGTGCAGCGGTCGATAAAGTCAATGGCGGCCAGGTAGTCCAGCATCCAGCGGTAGCGGAAGAAGCCCTTGAAGCACTGGGGATTGGTGATGAACTTTACGAGCCTGCCCCAGTTTTTGGCCCAGCAGCGATAGTCGTACCAGGAATCGGAGAGCCCGCGCCATTCGCGCTGGGTCTTGGTCCTGCCGCCGTCATAGAGCTTTCCGGACGAAACGATGCCGATCTTGGTCCTCATGCTCCCGCCCCCTTCTGCAGCTTCTTGATCTCGATGCTCTCCATGAAAGCCTGGATGTATCAGCTCAGCGATAACAGCATTTTCACCATGATGTACAAAACCACCATGGAGGCCCAAAAGGGCATGTATGCGCTCTATTTCAAAAAGAACGGCCTGAAGGATGCCAGGGAATTCATGACTGCAGCAGCTGCGGCGACTGGCAAACTGCCGGCAGGCTTTTGCTTTCATCCATGGAAAGCGTCATCTCCGGCCCGACATCGCTGCTTTCATAAGAGACCGTATCGTTTACCTAAAAAGCACTTGGGAATATGCTGTGATAAGCTGCGCCCATGTGCTTTTTCTCTGCTTTTCCGGCTGGATTCCCCAGCAACTGTATAGAATGGATTGACATCCCAAGCGTGCTCATGCTGCGGTCCCTCTAATCTTTCGAAGTATCAGTGTGCCCTTTTTCTTCATCCAACCTTAAATGAAACTAAAAATGATAATGATATCCCGCACATCGACCCGGAAAAAATGGCTGAATGAGGCGTTTGCCCCATTCAGCCGTAACGCTTTGCCTGCGTCTGCGGTAATGGTCATTCCGGACTTATGAAACCCCGGGCGTGAAGGTACCGGCGGCGCTGAGCCCGGTCAGAAGTTCTTCATTGTACCGGTGAACGATGCCGATTGCCTTTGACGCGTTGCCTTCCTTTAAGGCAAGCGCGGTCTGCTCCAGATAATCTGCGGCCGAATCAGCGCCGATGGACCGGATCCATTCTTCCCACAGACGAAGGGTGAAAGGCTTAAAGGAGTTCAGCACGAGCGTGGAAAACATATTACCGGAGTGAAGAAAAATGTAATGGGTAAACCGGAAGGCCAGCTCGGCCTGGTCCTCCAGTTTTAACGGGGGATTCCTGTGGGCGCCGTTGCGGAGATCAAGCGCCAGCGACCTGAGCTGCAGAATGTCTTTGGTCGAATGCTTCCGGGCGAAGACCCTCATTGCCTCGTTCTCAAGCGCCTCCCTCATAAGAATCAGGGAACGGATATCCTGGGGATCCAGTTTGAGCACGTTTGTCTTCAACAGTGCGGTCAGGGTCTCAAGATTGCCGAATTCCTCCCAGTTTGCCACATAGGCGCCCTGGCGGGGGTCAATCCGGATAAAGCCGTTTTTTGCCAGATTGCTCATGCCGAGATGAACGGCGCTTTTGCTGATGCCCATCTCTTCCGCAAGCATCCTTTCGGAGGGAAGGCGCTCTCCGACCTGCAGTTCGCCGGAAAGGATGGAATTCTGCATCCGCGTTTCAAAGATCTCGGTAACGGTCGGCGCGATAATTTTTTCGTATTTCATAAGATCACCTCTGGTCTAATCAGGACCACGGCAATAAAATACAGTAAAGTTCACCTTTTTTCAAGAGCGTTCTTGCAATTTTTTTGTCAAAGTTGTACAGTTTTCAGTGACCTGACACGACAATCTGATCAGAAAGGGTGAAACGGTTTATGAGCAAATTTGACGCTGTCGTAATAGGCTCGGGAACTGGCGGTTTGTCCGCGGCGCTGAGCCTTGCTACGGCGGGGAAGAAAATCCTTCTTCTCGAGCAGCACAACATGCCGGGAGGGTGTGCGACAAGCTTTGTCCGGGGAAGGTTTGAATTCGACGCCTCGCTGCACGAATTCTGTTCTCTCGGCTCTCCCGGAAACTGGGCGATGACGGGAAAGCTCCTGATGGAGAAATACAAACTGGACATCGACTGGTGTCTGGTTCCGGAACTGTACCGGTGCATCGGAACCACAAGAAGCGGAAAACACTTCGACCTCCGCCTCCCGTGCGGGGTGGAGAATGTGATCCAGGCCATGGAGAAGGCGGTTCCGGGTTCCGAAAAACCGATGCGGACTTTCTTTGAACTGGCGGAGGAATGCAGCGCGGCGTACGACTACTTCAACGACCATATGCTGGACGGCCTGGACAAAAAAGGATACACCTTTGTGGATGAAAGCCTGTTCATGAAGAAGTTCCCGAACTTCCTGAGGATGGCGGAGTATCCGTTCAACAAGGTGCTGCGGAAGATCGGGATGCCGGAAGACGTCATCGACATTCTGGACGTCTACTGGACCTACATCGGGGCGGACTACGAGCGGATGAGCTTTGTGCATCAGGCGTGGATGTTCCTGATGTACACCAAATACTATCCCGCCATCTGCACGAGAACCTCCCACGAGCTCACCATGGCGGGAATCCGCAGGCTGCATGAACTGGGCGCGGAAGTCTGGCTGAATACCAAGGCGCATAAAGTGGTCGCCGATGAAAACGGAAAGATCATCGGGGTGGAAACGGACGCCGGCTTCGTTGAAACCAACTATGTGATTGCAAACGTGAATCCGCAGACCGCCTACACAAAACTGCTGGACAAGCGCATCAGGGTGCCGGACAGCGAGATTAAGCGCCTCAACGCCCAGAAGCACGGCGTCCGCTTCTTCGAAGCCTACGTCGGCCTGAACAAAAGCGTGGAGGAGCTCGGCATCCGGGACTACACGATCTTTATGCCAGGCGTCCTGGACAACGGGAAGAACTTCGAGTGGTCCAAGAGCATGGACCTGAACACCCACAGCGTGGTCGTGATTTACAATGTCGTGAATCCCGAAGCGAGCCCGAAGGGCACGACCGCCATGACCTTCACGATCACGTATACGGAGGATGTGTGGGGCACGGTTTCGCAGCGCGACTACGCGAAAAAGAAGACGGAGATTTTCCAAAAAGTGCTGGCGAATTTTGAGGCGGATACCGGCATCATCATCCACGACTGCATCGAAGAGATCGAGATGGCGAGTCCCTGGACCTTCTGCAACTTCCTGGGCACGCCGCAGGGGACGGTTTACGGGTTTGAAATCAACGACTGGGATACGATGGTGTCCCGCCTGATGTCGCTGCGGAAAGAACAGCCCATCCACGGCTTTAAAACCTGCGGCGCGTCGGGCGCCCGGGGCGACGGCTTCAACCAGACCTATCTCAACGGCAACGACATGGCCATGCTGATTCTGGAAGAGATGGAACAGGACGCGAAGGAGGGCAAGTAAATGGCTAATGTGAAAATGAGTTTCATCGGCCTGCTGGACATGCTGCGCTTCAAGAACATGAAAGTCCGGCGGGACAAGATCATTGACAGCACGCCGGTTACCGCCCTGGTTGAGAATTACGCCTCAAACCTGAAAGCCGCGGAGCGGCATCCCCTGAGCCAGACCTTCACCATCGAGGATATCCAGGTCCGCGGAAAAGGGGATGTGAAGACCTACACGCTGCGCAGGACCGACGGGCGGAATCCCGCGTTCTTCCGCGCGGGGCAGTTTGTGGTGATCCGCCAGATGATCGACGGGAAACTGATCGCTCGCCCGGTTACGCTGTCCTGCGGGCCGGCGATGACGCTGGAAGGGAAAGTACAGCTCACCGTGAAACGCGTGGAGGAGGAGGCCTTCCTGAGCGCGTACATCCACGACAACTGGAAGGTCGGGGACACCGTTGAGACCTCCGGACCGCAGGGAACCTTCTTCTATGAGCCGCTCCGCGACGCGAAGAAGGTGGTCGCCATTGCGGGCGGCAGCGGAATCACCCCGGTTTACGCGATGGCCAACGCGATTGCCGACGGGGACGAGGATTTTGAGATGACGGTCCTCTACGGCAGCAGGACGAAGCAGGACATCCTCTTCCAGGAGGAGTTCGACGCCATTATGGCGCGGACGGACAAGGTGAAGCTTGTCAACGTCCTCAGCGAAGAGGAAGCGGAAGGCTGCGAGCACGGATTCATTACCGCCGGGCTGATCAAAAAATACGCCGGGGACGGAGTCTACAGCGTGTTTGCCGCGGGATCCCAGGGGATGTACAAATTCCTGGACGGCGAAGCGGAAAAACTGGGACTGATCAAAAAGTATTACCGGAAAGAGCTTTACGACAACATCGGCAAACCCTGGAATTATCCCGGATATCCGATGGAGGCGAAAGACAAGGTCTTCAGCCTGAAAATCAAAATGTGTGACAAGGTCTTTGAGATTCCCTGCAGCGCCAACGAGAACATCCTTGTCGCACTGGAACGCGCGGGCGTGGCTGGGCCGAACCGCTGCCGCGGAGGAATCTGCGGCTGGTGCCGGAGCAGGCTGCTCTCCGGAGATGTGTTTATCCCCGAAGACACGGACGGCAGAAGAGCCCAGGACAAGCTTGACGGGTACATTCATCCGTGCGCAACCTTTGCCGTGAGCGACCTGTCCATCGAGATGCCGCTGAAGAGATAAGCATCACAGCGGAAACGAAAAGGGAGCTGCCTCAAAACCGGAGGCAGCTCCGCTCTTTTTTTCTCCCGCCTGTGCTCCGTCCCCGCAACAGAAAAAGCCGTCAGGAGCTTCCGGACCAAAGCGGCCCTTGACTCTGACGGCGAGATCGGCGCGGATACGTGAACGATGCCAATAACCGAATAAAGGATCACGCTGTTGCGGCATCGTGTTACCCGCAACTCCTGTACAGCTGCTTTTTTGCAACCGTCCGGAGTTGCGGGTTTCATTTCTGCTTCTAGTTATTCAAAACAATCATTAAAAAGGGCGGGCATGCAGTCACAGATCAGATTTGCTAATTCCTCTGGTGGGATGTGCATGGTTTTCAGCCATTCCAAGGTGTAACGTGATGTTCCCATCGTATACATACGTAAAGCCTGATAATCATGTTCCGGGATCCAATGCAGTTGTTGTAGAGACAAACGAGGGTGAAAAGAAATCGCTCCCGGCGGATACTGCGATTATGGCATTCGGCAGCATTCCTCTGACAAAGCTGGCAGATTCCATTTTCCTGTCTCATAAGAATGTACGGGTGGTCGGAGATGTGGTATATCCCCGTCTGGTCGGCCATGCAGTCCGTGAAGGCTTTGCGGCAGCCTGGGCTTTGGAATAACAGGAAAACCGAAGAGTTGAATCCGTTAAGGAAGGGATGGTCATGAGAAAATCAACAACACGCGGCTGGCTGGCGTTGATCAGCTGTATTTTAGCAAATCTGGTGTGCTGCGGTTTTATCTATAACCAGATGTCCCTGCTGTTGGAACCGATCAGCACATCTCTCGGAATATCCAGAACGCTCCTGAGTTCACTGCAAAGTCTTACGCCGATTGTAAACACGATCATTACCATGTTCTTTATGAAGTTTCATGATAAGATGGGGCTTCGATTAATGATGCTGGCAGGGTGTGCATGCGTTGTCATATTCTCCATGCTTTATTACTTTGCGGGTGTTCTGTCGGGCGCTGCGGTAGTACTAATTGCGCTTGCGCATATTTTAATCGCATTTACGATGTCCTGGTCTACAGCGATGACAGCTAATATCGTGATCACAAACTGGTTTGCAAAGAATATCGGTTCTTTGATGAGTATTTATGGAACATCAGGCGGAATTGGCGGTGTGATTGCGGCTCCGGTGGTAAGCAGACTCATATCGTCTTTTGGTTGGCAGTCTACGACGCTGTACTTTGCAGGAGCGGCTGTTGTTGCCCTGATGTTGGCAGTACTTTTCTTTAAAACGATGCCTGCTGCTGATGAAACAAAAATCTGGGAAGGCAGGGAAGATGCTGCGGTTTCGGAATCCGTTTTCGGCCTGACATTTGATAAAGCCAGAAAAACAAAAAACTATCTGTTCTGTGTCTTCATCTGTCTTGGCCTTGGAGTGTTCCTGTATCCGCCCATGATGGTGCTTGCGCCATATTGTGCAGACTGTGGTGTTGCCGGTGTCGGAGGAACCGCAATGAGCGTGCTGTTTGCGGTGCAGATACTCGTCACGCTGCCGCTTGGCGGTTTGGTGGAAAAGTATGGCCTGAAAGCGGCCATCATGCCGGTGTTCCTGCTGGTTCTGGTTGCTTTGTGCTCGCTGGTTGTTTCATCCGCTGTGCCTGCACTGTATTTTGCTGCGGTGGGATTTGGAGCAGGCATGGCAGTGGTAAATGTTTTGATCGGTCTGCTGACCAGAACGGTGTTTGGAAATCGGGATTTCGCGAGAATTCAGAGCAAACTATAAGGGTTTCAAAATCTTTGCTTGTCCAGTTTGTGGGATTTGGCTCCTATTTCAAATAGTTGCATATGTCCAATTCTTTGGATTTTGAAAACTTCTGCTGTCCAGTTTCTGGGGTACATTTTAAGATTGATGATGACCCAATTGCGATACTCTGAAAACTTGCAGTTTCTGAGATTAGGCTTTTTCAGCAGGGCTTCCAGCTCATCGTCAGAGTATGTCTCTTTGATGGTTTCCTCTGCCTTGAACAGAGGAATGGTCAAATCTGTTATCCCTTCTTCATTGCACCAGGAGAGAAAAGATTTCATGGTGCGCGTGTAGCTTTTGATGCTGTTGGGGGCAAGCTCTGCGTCGCGCATGCTGACGACCATTTGCTCCAAGCTGTTCGTATTTAGTTTCTCGATGCTTTGTCCCAAATCAAGATGTTTGCTGATTGCTGAGAAATGCTGCTGATAGGTGGCTAATGTCTTGTCAGCAAGGCCTTTTGCTTTCTTTGCCAGAATGAAACTCTTGATTTCTTCCTCTACTGACGCGCTTGATTTTACTGAAATTCGTCTCCTAGCGGCACTCTTGATTCCTCCTTTTTGTGTCAAAAATCAAGAGTCCCCTGAAAGGCAAAAAATAAAGAAAAAACGCTGAAATCATTGACGATTTCAGCGTTCTGGTCCGAGTGACTGGATTTGAACCAGCGGCCTCTTGAACCCCATTCAAGCGCGCTACCATCTGCGCTACACCCGGATAGGATACTCCTGCGATCTCTCGACCGCCTGAGTATCTTACCACAATTCATCTTGAAATGCAACAGCTATTTTTCCTGTCTTCGAAGGGGCTGGTTTTCCTGCCGGACAAAGAGGATCTGTACCGCAGGGAAGTCCCCGTACATGGGCGGGAGCGTGATGCCGGCCTGCATCAGGGAAGCGCCAGACAGCACAGGCAGCGTGAGACCGGGCTGACCGTTCCGGCATCCGGAAAACTCCGCCCACGCGACCCGGTAGCCTGCATCCGGCTGAAGTCCTTTGAGCCGGAGATGAAGGGGAAGCGGGTTCGCCTCTGGCTGTGTCAGGATAAGACTGAGCAGGGCACTGCCCCGGTCAGGAGAGACAAGAGACCAGGCCGTATAGCGGCATGGGCTGTCACCGGGCAGCCGGTAGTACAGTCCGTCCTGCAGCAGGGGACTCAGTTCGCGGAAACGGGCAATCTGAGAACGAACTGCGGATTTCTCTTCCTCGGACAGGAGGGCCGGGTTCAGCTCGTACCCGAATGCTCCGGTCATTGCCGTGACGGCGCGGGTTCCGATCGGTGTGGAACGTCCGGTCTGATGGTTGGGACTGGCGGAAACATGAGCGGCAATCGATGAGAGCGAATAGCCAAAGGAAGTGCCTTCCTGAATACGCAGACGGGCAATCGGGTCAGTGTTGTCGCTGCACCAGATCTGCGGGAACCAGGCGAGCATCCCGGCGTCGAAGCGTCCGCCGCCGCCGGAGCAGCCCTCAAAGAGAACCTCGGGGAACTCCGATGTGATGCGGTCAACGATTTTGTACAGGTTGAGAACATATCGGTGGGCCACTTCTCCCTGCCGGTCGGCGGGAAGCTGTGCACTGTACAGGTCTGCCAGAACCCGGTTCATGTCCCATTTGATATAGCGGATGTTGTTCTCCCGCAGCAGGGAGGAGAAGGTTTCATACATCCAGTCTGCAACCTCCTGCCGGGAGAGATCCAGAACCAGCTGGTCACGGCCGAGGACTGGCTTTCTGCCGGGGACCTGCAGCGCCCAGTCGGGGTGAGTGCGGTAAAGCGCGGAGTCTTCACTGACCATTTCGGGTTCAATCCAGAGACCAAACTGCAGCCCAAGGCGATTCACCTCATCAATCAGGTGACCGAGGCCATTCGGGAAACGCTCCGGATTGGGAACCCAGTCGCCCAGGGCACGCCGGTCGTCCGTGCGGGTGCCGAACCAGCCGTCGTCCAGGACAAAGAGTTCCACGCCGAGCTCGGAAGCCTCCCGCGCGAGGCGGAGCAGTGTTTCTTCATCAAAATCGAAGTAGGAGGCCTCCCAACTGTTGAGCAGTACCGGCCTGGGGCGGTTGTTCCAGCGGCTGCGGCAGAGATTCCGCCGGAGAAAGCGGTGGAAGTGGTGCGAAAGCCCGGTCAGACCTGCAGCGGAGAAGCTCAGGAAGACCTCCGGGGTATCGAACATACTGCCGGGGTCCAGCTTCCAGCAGAAATAGCGCTCTCCGATGCCGGACAAAAGACGGACGGAACCGTTCGGGCTGCGCTCGATCTCTTCCTGATGATTTCCGGAATAGCAGAGCATGGCGCCGTAACAGAATCCGGCGTCTTCTGTTGCCCCCTGTTCGCAGAGAATCACAAATGGATTCTGCTGGTGGCTGCTGATGCCCCGTTCGGAGGATAGCGTCTGAATGCCGGTGAGAACAGGAGCCCGCTCCGGCAGCCGCTCCATCGCGTGACGACCTTGAAAATGCAGCAGTTCCCAGCTGCCGAAGGGGAGATCCAGACAGGCAGAGGAAAGTTTATCCAGAAACACAGCCTGACTTCCGGTGTTTCGAATCCGTACGCTGCGGGTAATTATATCCGTTGCTTCGAACACCGCGTAGAGAAGCTCAATCTCTATGCCGGTTGCTTCATCAGCGAGCGTAACGGAAAGGGTGCTTGTGCTTCCGTCGGCGTCAAAGGCAGAGGGAAGGCCGTTCAGAGAATACTTTCCCTCCCGGATCTCGTGCCTGCGGTACCGCAGGTCGACCCCACAGATTCCGGATTCGGTGTGAAGCAGGATGGATGGCAGACGGGAATCGCCGCAGGCGGAGCAGCTGAACTCCTGCGGCAGCGCGTCAAGAGAGAAGCCGCGGCCTTCCGCGAGGTCATACGGATTGGGGGTGAATCCACGGTCCTGTGGCAGGTGCAGATAATCGTAGAATTCACCGGATGAGCAGCGCGGACCATAGTAGAGATGAAGGAGATAGCCGAGCGGCCCGATCTTCATCTGGTAGCAGCTGTTCGCTGTTTCAAGGCTCAGGATGTGCTTTTCGGGATAAAAGGAAATACCCATAGGGATTGGAAACCTCCGTCAAGTAAGATCAGCGTCCGGGAAAGGCTGCGGACTCAGGGAGAAGAGAGAGGATAGTCCTGCGGAAGCGGGATAAAGCGCATATTGAGGTCCGCCTCACCGCTGACGCCTGGGACCGAAGCGGTAAAGGTATACTGCCAGAATTCGGCGGCATAGTAGAAGTCCGGATACGGTCCGGGAACAGACAGCCAGAAGGCATAGTCCGTCAGACGGGAGAGATCCAGACCGTGGTAACCGATGTTTCGGTTGAAATAGACGCCCGCTTCGTAGCCGGCATTTTCGATGGTGCGGCAGAAAGCCAGCGCACAGTCGGTCATGGTCTGCTCACTGAGCACATCCGTTCTGGCACCGCCGCCATCCACCTTCTCCCAGTCATACATGACAGGCAGATCCACTTCGTGACCGGCGAGATGCGCAATGACATATTCCGCCTCTTCAATGGCTTCTCCGACATTGACAGCCTGTGAGAAAAAATAAACTCCTGTATCCAGTCCCGCGGCGGATGCGCCGCTGATGTTCCGCTCGTACCAGGGGTCCTGAAAGATCCCGCCTTCCGTATAGCCGCGGTAGCCGATGCGGATATAGGCAAAGTCCAGAACTTCGGCGGCAGCAGTCCAGTTGATGTCGAGCTGGTGCTCGGATACGTCGATCCCGATCTCAGTCTGGTATTCACGTCCGACGTAAGTGGGGGAACCGTTGATGCTTTTAAAGTCTTCCTCGTAGATAGTACTGGTGGCGACATTTTCAAAAGGTGTCATCCAGATCCAGTCGTAGCCGTCGAACACGGATACCTGCCCGGCATGTTCGTTGACGACCGTTTTCTCCGGCAAAAGCAGCCGGATAATGGCGGCCATGGCAAGGATCAGCAGTGCGGCGATCAAATAATATTTCAGCTTTCCGCCGGGAGAGCGACTCATACTGTTTCCTCCGGGACTGGTTTGATCATCAAAAAATTTGACGAATCGGATTTTGCCTATTATAATACAGGACAACGACTCTTCGCAAGTGTCCCCGGAGGGATTGCCAGATGAAAAGACACCTGTTTTTGTGCGGCCCGGCGTTCTGCGGGAAAAGCGGCCTGATCCGGACCTGCCTCGGCACGGCGCTCAGCGCCGCAGGAGGCTTCGCTACAGGGCTGAGTGCGTCGGAGGACGGAGGCCTGCTTGGCTGCACGCTGTTTCCGGCGGCTGCCGCCGGCGGCGTGGAGGGCTTCGAGAAAGCGCTGTTTCTCGACCTCCGCAGTATGCCGCCAAAGCATGACAGCGAGGTCTTTCGCGGGGTGGGAACACAGCTGCTGGAGGAGGCGGCGTATTATCCTTTCGCGGTCCTTGATGAGATCGGGGGAATGGATCTGATCATTCCCCAGTTTCGGGTCGCACTGGATCGTCTGCTGGACTCGGAACTGCCGATTCTCGGCGTGCTGAAATCTGCAGAGGCGGCAGAAGATCTGCGGCGGCTTCTGGGACCGGGAGAGCGCTTCCGGGCATTTTCAGACCGGCTTCACAGCAGGCTGAGCGGGGATCCAAAGGCTGAGATCCTGAATATCGAAGAGAACGCGGAACAGGAAGCCAAAGAAGCGGTTTCTGCCTGGGTCTGTGAGTACGCCTCACTGAACGGCTTTTAAACAGGAGCGGAATCATGAACGACGAACAAAACCTGAATACGTCCAATCCGGTGACGGAGGAACTGCCGGAAGGATGGCACCGGCACGAGGACGGCAGTATCCACTGCCATTCTCACCACATGGATTACGATACGCCGGGACATTCACATTCTCACGGGCATACGCATACCCAGACAAAAGCCGTAATCAACCGGCTTGCCCGCGCCATCGGACACCTGGAGTCGGTCAAGAGCATGGTAGAGAACGGGCGGGACTGCACGGAGGTTCTGGTTCAGCTGGCGGCAGTGCGAAGCGCGCTGAACAGCACGGCAAAAGTAATCCTGAAGGACCATCTGGAGCACTGCATCACCGAAGATGCGGAGGATGTGGAAGAACAGCTCCGGGCGCTGAACGATGCCATTGACAAGTTCATGTAAAGAAAAAACGCAGCCCCGGTTTCCCGGGGCTGCGCCTGCTTATGCCGTGCCGGCCCAGTAATAACCTGCACACAAGAGCAGGTGGGTCGCCTAAGTTCTGTTTCGCTGCTTCCAACTTCCGGGATTGACCCGGGAGGCCTGCAATCCGCAGATTCAAATCGGCATCCCTTATAAGAGATGTGGGTTTCATGGGCCGTGATGTCCATCAGGACTACACGGGCACAGCAGAAAAAATGGATTATTCGTCCTCTTCTTCGTCTTCGTCTTCATAGAGGAGTGCCATGAAGTGCTCGTACACGTCCTGGAGTTCCTCCTCATCATCGATAGATTCAAACAGATCTTCGCCGTCCGGACCGTCCACGACACGCAGCAGAATAAAACCGTAGTCCGGGTCATTCTCGTCCATGCTGTCGATGTTCGGAGGGAGAAAAGCCATATAGCTTTTCCGGTTATAATCCATCGAACCGACTATTTCCAACTCAAACTCTTCGCCGTTTTCGTCGACAATGGTGATGAAATCTGAACCGTATTCTTCACTCATGTTTCTGTCCTCCTGCCTGCTGCTAACTTTATTGTATCTCATCCGACGGAAGAAATCAATAGTCAAGCGTAAAAAGTCCCCGAAGTGCCGCACAGTCGGCACTTCGGGGATTTTCAAAACGGGAAGAGTCAGCGCTGTTCGTTAACGTAGATGTTCGCTTTGCTCTGGATCAGACGGACGACATCGTCGATGCTCTTCTGGTCGGCAAAGAAGGCCTGCGCCTGCTCATTGACAATATCAAAGATGCTGGTGTCGTAGTTGGCGACTTTGGTGCAGGTTTCGATGACGGAGAGAATCTGGTCCGCCTGCTCCTGCGTCATGCAGTAGATGTTCTGCAGTTCGCCGTTGTTATCGATATACTGTCCCCGGGCCTGCTGGACCCGTTCGCCGTTTTCGTCCAGGACATAGCTTCCGTCAGCATTTGTAAAGTACTTCGGCGTCATCAGATCCTTGAGTTTGGCGTCAAAAACATTGCGGTTGCTCGGGATCATGTAGACATCCGCCTGCCCCTCTTCAGTGAGCATTCCGCGGAGGAACTCCCAGGCAGCCTCTTTGTTGCTGCACTTGCTGCTCATGGCGTACCCCGTGTCAATGCGCATGATGCTGCCGACGCCCCGGGATGTAGGCCAGCCGATATACGTGCTGGACCCGCCGAAGGTCATGTTGTTATACAGCAGGGAATCCAGACTGTATAGATAGCTCTGCATCAGCATCTGCTTGCCCTGCATGACACGCTCTTCCGTACTCTCGGTCTCCTCGTAGCCGTCCCAGGCGAAGTCCGCGGGGAATTCCTTAGCGAACTGGAGCAGCTGCTTGAAGTCATCGCTGTCGAAGCGGACCTGACCGGTGGACCAGTCCACATAGCTGTCCATATCGGCATAGAGCAGGGAACTCAGCACGGTATCCCGCGTGATATAGGGCTCGAGCGGCGTGCAGCCCTCCGGCATCTTCTGAAGCGCTTCGTTGAACTCCTCATAGGTCCAGCCCGGCGTATCGCCGACGATGCTGCTGGCGCCTACCAGCGTTTCAACCGAGAAGGCGGGGGTAACCTGATACAGTCCGCCGCCGACCTCAAGAGCGGCGAGCAGATTGGGGAAGAAGTCCTCGCGTTTCAGATCCCTGTCGGCATCGATGTAGGGGTAGAGATCTTCCAGTACGCCCTTGGCGGCGAGCTGTTTGTAAGAGAGGGAACTCATCGGGATGATGTCCGGAATATTGCCGGCTGTAACTTCCGTCATGAACTTGGTCATGCCGATGGAGTAGTCTTCTTCGGTGTTATACAGGGAATAGTCCTTGATCTCCAGACGGACATCGTCATGACTCCGGTTGAAGCGGATGATCCGGTTGTTGAGCTCATAATTGGAGTACTCGATCTGTGCGACGGTCAGAATTTCTTTTTTGGGGAGGGAATCCGCGGGAACCCGGCTGATGGTGAAGATCTGGTTCTCCGTAGTCTCGGCGTAGTACTCACTGATTACGCCGACAATGGAGCCGTCCTCCCGGACGCTGACGGAGTTTCCGTTCATGCTGTCGCCGTTGATGTCGCAGTCCATCCAGTTCAGGATCCGTACGGGCTCTTCCTCGCCCAGTTTGAAGCCGTAGAGATAGAGACCGCTGGTATAGTAGAAGTCATAACCGGCACTGCCGGGGATCAGGGACCAGGCTTCGTTGGGGATCGTATAGGCCGAGCCGAGAGACCGGGTTTCCAGGTCAACGGGGCAGAGTTCGGGCCCCATGTTGCCGTAAGTCATAACAGCGACGGTACCATCCTGGGTCCGAATCAGATTATCTACATAATTCTGGCAGTCGATCATATAGGCGATCTCGCCGTCCGGCGCGATGGCGAGGATCTTCTGGTCAGAGGTGACCAGGAGGTTGTCATTCGCGTCACAGATAGCGCTGTAGCTGTTGATATAGGCGTTGCTCGTGTCATAATTGACGGGGTGACGGCTGAGCTCTGTACCGTCCGTATCCAGCGTCAGAATGGAGTACTCTTCCCGATACTGGTAGTAGTTCCAGCTCTCATCCGATCCGTAAGCGTCGTCCGGTCCGTCATACCAGCCGGTATAACTGTCCTCCAGCGCGACAAGCTTCCCCTCTGAGTTTACGGCAGGCTTGCCAAAGTTGTGATAGGAATTGAAATCGCGATAACCTTCGGTGTTTTCTTCCGGAGGGGTGGGGACAAAATTGGGTAGGCGCTCCGCTTTGCCGTCATAAGAGACAAAGTAGAGAACAGAACCGTAGATATCGTACTGGCCCTCATATTCTTCCGTCTGGCCATCGGGAACTTCCATCCTGCCGACCTTTTCCATACCGGTGGCAAAGAAGCCGTCATCGGTAAAGACAGCGGGGGTGATGCCCCATTCGGCAGAAGTCGAGATTTTTGTAAACTCACTCTTGTACGCGTACTCGCTCTCAGCCTGTGGCTCAGGTGTGAGATCCGCCTCATCATTTGCACCGCCGCAGGCGGCCAGAGAGAACATCATCACAAGGCACAGAACCAGAGCGATCATGCGCAGGTGGGATTGTTTCAGCATTTCATTTCTCCTTTGAATCATCAGAAAATAACTCAAATTACGGCCTTTTGACCGGGGCTTATTGTAGCATATTCCTTTGCAGTTGTGTCTGAAGAATTTATTAAAGTTACAGGAAGCCATAGAAAACAGGGCTCACTTGTGCTATACTTCCCAATGGGGCTACCCCGAATGGAGGAAGGATTTGATAGAAATGAGTGATGTTACGAAGATTCTGATCGTTGATGATGACCCGGATATCCGCAATGTGCTGACCCTGCTGCTGCGCAGCAAGTATGAGGTAACGGAAGCCGCCAATGGCTTCGACGCTGTTGCCCGCATGCAGGAAGCCCCGGATACGGATCTGGTGATTCTGGATGTGATGATGCCGGGAATGGACGGTATTGAAACCTGCGAGAAGATCCGCGCCTTCTCCAATGCGCCGATTCTGTTTCTGACGGCCAAGAGCGCCGAACAGGACCGTCTGAAGGCCTACCAGAGCGGCGGTGATGATTTTCTCTCCAAGCCGTTTTCTCAGCCGGAGCTTCTGGCAAAGGTCGCGTCTCTTCTGCGGCGCTATCAGGAGTACCGCGGCAAGCCTGCCGCCTCTGTATATAATTTCGGAAATCTGGAAGTGGATCTGAATACGCGTATGGTTCGCAACGGCGGAGAAACCGTTCCGCTGACAGACACGGAGTATTCCATCCTGGAGTGTCTGGTGAAAAACCGCGGGAGAACCGTGACCACACAGGAGCTGTATGAGACGGTCTGGAACGAAAAGTTTCTGCCCGGATCCGGCAATACCATCATGGTGCACGTGCTGAATCTCCGGCGCAAAATAGAGGAGGTCCCCTCATCTCCCAAGATCGTCAGGACGGTCTGGGGCCGGGGATATCAGGTTGACTGATTTCGGTATCCGCGCCACGCGCACCCTGAGCACGAAGCTGCTGCTGGCGGTGCTGCTGAGTCTGCTCAGTGCGCTCGCAACCTATCTGGCGGTGTTCGGGATCGGCTCCCTGTTTGTAAACCGCTACTATATGAGCGCGGACTTCGTCGCGGCGCGCAAGGCATCCATCTATACCGACTTTAACCGCTATGTCAACGAAAACCGCGTGCGGGGGAGCGACGCGGATGCACTGAATGCGTTTCTGCAGGTACACGGCTATACCGCCATTACGGTGTATCCGGCGGAAGAGATGGAGTATTCTCTGTTCAGCCGCCCGTCCACGCAGAGCCCGAGCGTGCAGAGCCTGGTGGCTTCACAGCGTGTGGAGCCCTCCGGAAAGCTCTATCCCATGCGCTTTGACGACGGGATTTACTATATTTCCATTACCGACAATTCGCGCGCGCGGGAGGACATGCTCAACCGGGCCATGGCGATGACGGTCGCTGTGATTGTCCTGGTGGCGGTACTGTTCCGTTATACCACCAGACTGACACACCGGATCATCCGCCTTTCCCAGGAGGCCTCCACCGTCGGGGCAGGCGACCTGAACGGCGCCATTACCGTGGACGGGGAAGATGAGATTGCCGCCCTGGCCGAAGACATCGACGGGATGCGCAATGCCATTATCGAACGGATGGGCAACGAGAAGCGCGCCTGGGAGGCCAACAGCGAGCTGATCACCGCCATGAGCCACGATATCCGTACCCCGATGACGTCCCTGATCGGCTACCTCGGCCTGCTGAACAACTCGGATTCCCTCCCGGATGACGACCGGCGCCGGTATCTGGAAGCCGCCTACGGAAAGTCCTTGGCGCTGAAAGAACTGACGGACGAGCTCTTCAAGTATTTTCTCGTGTTTGGCCGTTCGGAGCTGGAACTGCAGCGGGAGGAATTTGACGCGCACCTGCTTCTCATGCAGCTGCTGGGGGAGGCGGAGTTCGATCTTCAGGACTATGGCATGCAGGTGCAGAGCATTGACCGTCTGCAGGACGGCAGCATGATCACGACAGATGCGGCCATGCTCAAGCGCGTAATCGATAATCTGGTTTCCAACGTCAAGAAATACGCCGACCGGGAGCGGCCGGTGATTATCCTCTCCGAAAACCGGGATGGGCAGATTGCCGTGACCGTATCCAACGGTATTTCCGGTGCCGGCCCAGGCACGGAAAGCACAAAAATCGGCCTGCGGACCTGTGAGAAGATCATGCAGGCGCTGGGAGGAACATTTTCCATTGTGCGGGATGAAGATCATTTCGCCGCGGAGTTCTGTCTTCCTGTATAAAAGATGACATCCCCTGCCGTTTGGCAGGGGATGTTGCTTACCAGCCGAAGACCCAGAGATGGGTGACGCCAAAGGCCTCGCGGATAAAGTAGTTCAGCATGACCATCGGGTAGCCCCACGGCGCGGCGACGCCGACGGCGTCTACGCCGGCTAGACGCGCCATGCTTTTGGCGCGGAACAGGTGATAGGCGCTGGAAACGATCGCGACGTTCCCGTCCGGATCGTCGCCCCTTTCCCGGATGATTTTGAAGGAGAAAGCCAGATTTTCCTGAGTGGAGGTGGCGGCTTCTTCTTTCAGGATGCGTTCCTCCGGAATCCCGTTCGCCACCAGCCAGTCGGACATCGCCTGACCTTCGGTGACGGTCTCGCCCTTGCCCATTCCGCCGGAGACGATCGCGACGCTGTTCGGATACTGCAGCAGATAATCGCGGGCGCCTTCCAGGCGGCGAACCAGGGTCAGCGAAGGACGGTCTCCGTAGACAGCGGCGCCAAGCACGATCAGATAGGGCCGTTCCGGTTCCGCGTCGGTTCTGGCGTTGCGGATGATCGGGACTTCCACTGCGCAGAAGTACAGGAAGCCGACACAGGTCAGCGCCAGAATAATCCGCCAGAGCACGGCCGGCAGGAAACGGTGGGCAAGAATCAGCGCGACCAAAAAGAAGCAGAGATAGCCCCAGTAGACATAGCCGCGGAGCGCAAAGCGGAAGAAAAAGCCTAGTCCGGGAAGCAGAACGGAAGGAAAGATCCAGGCATTCCTGTTTTTCTGTTTTTCAGGTGTTTCCCGCAGCGCGGTTTTGTTCTCAACCATCGCTCAGCGCCTCCCATCGTTCATACTGCTCCAGAAGCGCCGCGTTGAGCGCTTCTTTCTGTTCATCCAGTTCCATCAGTTTCTGATAATCGCTTGCATACAGGGCCGCTTCTTCCTCCAGCGCATTGAGCTGCGCCTCCAGCCGGGCGATTTCCTTCTCAACTCGCTGCAGCTGCTTTTCGGGGCTGGCAGCCCGGACGCGGGGATCCTGCTGCCGGCGGGCAGGTTTGTCGGCGGCTTTTTTCTCGGCGGCGGCAAAGACGGTCTGCCGTTCCCGCCAGGCAGCGTAGTCTGCATATCCGCCGCGGTAGTCCGTCAGCTTCCCGTCCTCAAAAGCCCAGATGCGGGTTGCGAACTTCTCGATGAAGTAGCGGTCATGCGAAACAAACAGCAGAGTCTCGCCGTAATCGGACAGAGCGTCCTCCATCCATTCGCGGCTCACAATGTCCAGATGGTTGGTCGGCTCGTCCAGGATCAGGAGATTGATGTCGCTTCCCATGAGCATGCAGAGCTTCAGCCTGCTCCGCTCACCTCCGGAAAGGGTGGAAACGGGCTTAAAAACATCCTCTCCGCGAAAGCCGAACGCGGCGAGCCGGTCCCGTGCCTCCTGCGGGCTGCAGCGGCATTCCCAGAGCATGGTGTCATAGGCGGTGCGGCTGTCGTCCTGAAATCGGACAATCTGAGGCAGACAGGCGCTTCGTACGGCGGGTCCGAGACCGATCCAGCCGCTGTCCGGCGCTTCTTCTCCCGTGATGAGTTTAACCAGGGTGGACTTCCCGCTGCCGTTATCGCCAATGATGGCGATCCGTTCCTTCCCCTCTACCAGGAAGGAGAGGTCCGAGAAGAGCACGCGGTCGCCAAAGCCTTTCCGCAGCCCCTCTGCGGCGACAACCTCGTCTCCGGAGAAACTTCGCTCTTTAAAGCGAACGGAGAGCTTTTTCTGTTCCTTCGGTTTCTCGCTCCGAGACAGCTTTTCGATTCGCTTCTCCATGGAAAAGGCGCGCTTATGCAGCTTGTCATTGCCCATAAAGGCCCACAGGTGCATCTGTTCCGCAGCGCGCGTGAGCTGTTCGATCTTGGCCTGATCTTTTTCAAACTGTTTCCGCTTTTCCTCAAAGCGCCGCTGGCGTTCTTCGAGGAAAAAGCTGTAGTTGCCGCTGTAGAACTCCGCCTTTCCGTCTGTCAGCTCGATGCAGCGCTGCGCCACAACGTCCAGAAAATAGCGGTCGTGGCTGATCGCGAGGACGGTACCTTTGAAATGAAGGAGGTAGTTCTCCAGCCACTCTACAGCGCGAAGATCCAGATGGTTGGTCGGCTCGTCCAGCAGGAGGATCTCGGTGTCTTCCAGTATCAGCCGGGCGAGGTTCAGGCGGGTTTTCTCTCCGCCGGAGAGACTTTCAAAACTCTGCGCGCGCATGGCAGGACCGATCTGAAGGCCGTTTGCGACCCGGTTCACCGCGACATCGGTCTCATAACCGCCAAGCCGCTCATAGTCCGCCGTCAGCCGGTCGTACTCGTTCAGCAGCTGGGGAGAAGCATCCTCGGCCATCCGCGCTTCCAGCTCTTCCATCCGTCTGCGGATGGCGTCGACATGCCGGAAGGCGTTCTGCAGCACATCTTCCGCGGTCCAGCCTTCGGGGTATACCGGCAGCTGTGAAATCAGTCCGATCCGCTTTCCCGGGGCAATACTGACCTGGCCTTCGTCATAGTCCAGCGCACCGGTCAGAATGCGGAACAGGGTCGTCTTTCCGCAGCCGTTCGGGCCGAGAATGCCGACACGCTCCCCGGCTTCGACCTGAAAGCTGAGGCCGTCGAGAATATTGGTCCCGATTTCAAAAGACTTCACGAGGGAAGTCACGGTAATATCGATCATGCCTTAATACTCCATGTCCGTTCCGCGGCGGAGTGCCGCCTGCAGGACGGTGTTGGCGATCGGCGAAGCAACCGAAAGTCCGCCGCCGCCGTTTTCCACAAATACCACGAAGGCATAGGGGTGTTCGTCATCTTTCAGGAATCCGGTAAACCAGGCGTGTGAAGTCCCGTCGCCGACCTCGGCGGTGCCGGTTTTCGCGCAGATATTCAGCCCCGGGAAACGCTCTTCCCCGTAGACCGTGACGACGTTGTTGCGCATCAGGTCCTGCATGATCTTCGCGGTCTCCGGTTCTACGAGGATGGACTTTTCGGCGGGCTGTCCGTCGTCGATGAGCTTCGGCTCGCACAGGATGCCGTCGTTGGCAATGGCGGAGACATAACGAAGCATGGAATAGGGGCAGATCAGGTCTGTGGACTGTCCGATGCCGGACCAGCCCAGTTCCGGATCGCCGACAAACTCCTGCGGATAGGTGCCTGCCGCTGTCGGGATGCCGTCCAGGTTATGGGAATCCAGAAAACCGTAGGCGCGCACATGCCTGACCATCTCGGTCTGGCCGACGGAGATGGCGATCTGCGCGAATGCGTAGTTACAGGACCAGGCCAGGGCTCCCCGGAAATCCTGGGTGTAATGCTCAAAGGGGCAGGTGATGACGACACCGGCAATCTCGCCTTCGCCATCACAGAAAAAGCTGCGCTGCCAGATGCTGGGAACCGTCTCAATCGCGGCAGCGGCAGTGACAAGCTTGAAAATGGAGCCGGGTACAAAGGAGGCAGAGATCAGGCGGTTGATGTACACACCCTCCGGCGCGACAGGGTCATTGTCGGTCGGGTCAATCGCCGGTGAAGATACCATGCAGATCAGTTCTCCTGTTTTGTAGTTCACGACGCCGACAGCCCCCTTTCGGTCGGCAAGGGCGGCATAGGCCTTTTTGTTCAGTTCCGCATCCACATTCAGCTTCATCGAGATCCGCCGGGTAGTGGTCATACCCGTGATGGGATTGAAGCCGTGCAGTTCACCTGCGAAGTTTGTCAGAATGCCGGTGCCGGTACGGTCCCAGAAGTCACCGGTGACATGGTAGTTGGCAATCCGGGTGGCACGGTCATCGTTAAAGTGGTTGTCGTTGGCGTTGAAAGAAGCGAGCAGGACCCCGTAGCGGTCGGTGACGGTGCCCTCAGAGAGGGAATTCAGCCGTGAGAAGTAGCTTGCCCAGCTCTCGCCGTACTGCAGATAGCGCTGCAGGTAGCTGAAGAGCCCGACTACGATCAGGAAGGCGAGAAGCAGAACGGAAAGAGCCCTGCGGTTCATTTTTTTCATTTCCTGTCGGACCTCCCTTCCTTCCGTACCGTGCGCCGGTTGCGCCGCTCCATGCGCTTCTCCTCAATATCTCCTGCGGAGAGGATGGTCTCGCCGGGACGGACGGCAAAGCTCGCCTCCCTGCGGGTGTCCGCGCTCTTCAGAAAGGACATCATCATCCAGCAGGAGAGCAGCGAGGAACCGCCGCGGGACACAAAGGGGAAGGTAACGCCCGTAAACGGCAGAATGTCCATGGAGCCGAATACGTTCAGCCCAAGCTGGGTCAGCAGCATGGTCATGGCCGCGCAGGAGGCGATGCCGTAATAGGCGCTGCGGCTGTTGCGCGCGCTGCGGACGGCAAAGCAGGCCAGCAGGAGCACGGCAAAGACCATGCAGAAGGCGACAAGAAGACCCTGCTCTTCACAGACGACGCCGAATACCAGGTCCGTGTTGGCGGCAAAGATGTCTTTCAGCCAGCCGTTGCCGGCACCCTTGCCGAAGAGGCCCCCGGCTGCCGCCGCGCTCATCGCGCGCGTCTGCTGGAAGCCTTTGTCATAGATATCCTCCCAGACATGCCCCCAGGAGGCAAAACGCTGGGCAATATACGGCCGCGCGCTGACTGCCAGGAAGCCGGCGAGCACGGCGCCGGTGATCGCGAGCATGGAGGTCGCGATGGATCCGGACCGGAGATAGGAGATGATCAGGAAGCAGACAAAAAAGACCAGCGCGGTCCCGAAGTCTCCGATCAGCGCCAGTGCCATCACGCAGACCGCGGAAAATCCGATGAAGACATACAGGTTGTTTCGACGGAAAAGCCGCTCAAGCGTGGAGGCGCCGACATAGACATAGGCGACTTTGACGAGCTCCGAGGGCTGGAAGGAATAGCCGCCGAATTCCAGCCAGTTTCTGGCGCCGAGCACGACGTCGCTCGCCACCACATTGATGCCCAGCAGCAGGAGCGCGCCGATGGCAACGGGAATTCTGGCAGCCGCGGTGCGGGAGAGGGAGCGCTGCCACCAGCCCGCGAACAGAAACAGCAGAAGTCCCGCAAGTGTCAGTAGCATCTGCTTGTAGAGGTCATCCGGCGTGGAAGAAGCGGCGACCGACATCCCCAGTGACGAGAGATAAAAAGCCAGCGTTTCGATCTCAAAACCGCTTCGGTTAATGATCCGCATGGCGTTGTAGCAGCTCCACTCCATCACAATCAGGCTGAAAAAGCCGAGTGCGATGGTCGGGAGCAGAGAAGAATCCGCAAAGAAAGAATGCTGAAGCAGCAGAAAGAGCTGGAATGCCGTCACCATCAGCAGCGTCAGGGAAGGCGAGTCGCGCAGGGTGACACCCGTGCGCCGGGCTTCCAGCTTCTCGCGCTTTTCCATGCTCAGATCCTGAAACTTCAGATAAATACCGTTCAGGTTGATGGTGTCTCCGTCCTGAACCTCCAGTCCGCTGTCATCCAGGGACATGTTGTTGACCCAGACACCGCCGCGGGCGAAGACATCGTAAATCCGCCACTCTCCGCTGTCGGTTCGGCGCAGAATGGCGTGAACCTGACTGATCTCCCGCTCCGGGATATAGACATCAGCGTCCTGAGAACGGCCAATGATGACCTCCCAGTGCTGTATGGGAAGCCGTTCCTTGCCATATTTCAGATAGGCCCAGGTTTCCGGATCGTACTCTTCGCGCAGCATGGAGCGCAGACAGCGGAACAGGATCCCGAAAGAGAGCAGGATCAGAATGGCCTTGGACGCCGCCAGGGTATAGGTGAAAAACTCTCCCTGCACGTTGAGCACCTCCTTTCCGGGCACAGATCAGGGGAATCCTTTTCAGCCGACGAGCAGGTAGATGCTGCCGTTGACCGAGGTGACCGTGAAGTTGCGCAGCGCGATAATATAGGTCGTGCTGATGGTACCGTAGGGATAGCTGACAGTGCGGTTTCCCTGCGGCCAGAAAGTCAGCGTGTCGGTGACGGTCTCGCGCTCTTCACTGACCGGGATGCCGCTGTAGTGCAGCGTCTGGAAATCAATCGCAAACTCCCCGTAGGACGCCACGCCTTCCGCTGTGAAGCTGACCTGCAGGGTGTCCTTATGTTCCGGGTCGTTGGCGGCAACATAGCCGTCGCGCAGCGAGAAGCCGTAGCTGAGGTTGACGGCGTTGACATTCCCATCCTCGTCGGTGGCATAGCTCGGGTATTCCTTATAGTCAAAGTAATCATAAAAGTTTGTGCCGGTAATCTTCACTTCGACGATCTTCGGCCCGGAGGCCTCCTGATCGGGAACAGGACCGCCCTCCTGCTGTTTTCCGCAGCCCGTCAGCAGCAGACTGAGCACAAGAACAGGGATCAGGGACAGGATGTATATGGAAAGATGTTTCTTCATGCAATCTTTTCTCCTTGCGAATGGGCCAGAGGAATCTTCCTCTGGCCCATCTTTGTTCCGGATTCTGAATCAAATTATGATACCACAATCCCTGTGAAAATTCAATGAAGATGCGGAAAACTACCGTTCCTCGCGGAAATAGGGGAGGCCGAGTGAGGCGGGCGGCTGGTTTTCCCGCTTGTTGCGCATGCTGGAGAGAACAAGTACGACAATCGTCACAACGTAGGGGATCATCTTGTACAGTTCCTTAACGGCGAGG
>JAFSLL010000133.1 GCA_017448455.1 Oscillospiraceae bacterium
AGCGCATCGCCACAGGGAATGTGCCATATAAGCTGCAGAATAAGTCAGTTTTGCTTCTTGATCTTACTGCGCTTGTTGCCGGAACCCAATTTCGCGGTCAGTTTGAGTCCCGTATGAAAGGCCTCATCGAGGAAATCCGCAAAGAAGGGAACATCATTCTGGTCATTGACGAGGTCCATACCATTGTCGGTGCGGGCGACGCCGAAGGCAGCATGAATGCGGCAAATATTCTGAAACCGGCGCTTTCCAGAGGAGAAGTGCAGGTAATTGGGGCAACCACTTTTGCGGAGTATCGCAAGCATATTGAGAAAGACTCCGCGCTGGAACGGCGTTTTCAGCCCGTCACGGTGGCAGAGCCGTCGATTGAGGACAGCATATCCATCCTGAAGGGAATTGCGCACTATTATGAGGAATTCCACGGGGTGGAAGTTTCCGATGAGATGTGTGAGAAGACAGTAAGACTGAGCGAGCGCTATATTACCGACCGTTTCCTTCCGGACAAGGCTATTGACCTGCTGGATGAGGCCTGTTCCGATGTCAATCTCAAGGACCCGGATATCGCGCGGCGTATGTTTGTTTCGCGGGATCTGGAGAATATCCGCTTTGAGATTGAAGCGCTGCTTGCAGATAACCCCAACCCGACGGACGCCACCTATGCGCGCATTGCGGAGCTCCGAAGCGCGGAACTTCGTCTGGAACAGGAGAATATCGAACTCTCCAGAAAGGGCAGGCCGCAGCTGACAGAAGACAACCTTGCCCGAATTATTGAACTCTGGACCGGGATTCCGGCATCCTCTGTCAAAGAGAGCGAGCTTTCCCGCCTCGAAAAGATGGATGAGCGCCTCAAGGAACATATTGTTGGACAGGACCAGGCTGTCGATGCTGTGTGCGCTGCCATTCGCCGCGGCAGAGTCGGACTGAAGGTCAAACGCAAGCCGGTTTCCTTTATTTTTGTCGGCGGCTCCGGTGTTGGCAAGACCGAGCTCGTAAAGCGCCTGGCGGAGGATATGTTTTCTTCTCCGGAGAGTCTGATTCGCCTGGATATGTCCGAGTTTATGGAGAAGTTTGCAGTCTCCCGCATTATCGGATCCCCTCCGGGCTACGTCGGCTATGATGAAGCGGGCCAGTTGACTGAGAAAATCCGGCGCAGGCCTTATTCTGTCGTGATCTTTGATGAGATTGAGAAGGCGCATACTGATGTGATGAACATCCTGCTGCAGATCCTGGATGACGGGCGCATTACCGATGCGCAGGGCAGGACGGTTAACTTTGAAAATACAGTTATCATCATGACGACCAATGCTGGGTCCAACACAAAAACGACTTCCGTGGGGTTCGGCGGCACAGTTTCCGACATGGGACGGGACCGCGCGCTTAAGGCACTGCAGGAATTCCTGCGCCCGGAGTTCATCAACCGTGTGGATGAGATAGTATACTTTAACAGCCTGACAGAGGAGAACTTCCGTGCAATTGCCGGCCTGATGCTCGAGGAAGTCCGTGACGTACTGCTGGAGAAGGGGACAGATCTGCGCTGGGATGAGGAGGTGCTCCGCTATCTGCAGGAGAAAGCCTGGTCCACCACTTATGGCGCGCGGAATCTGCGCCGCCTGATCCAGAAGGAAATCGAGGACAGCATTGCCGCAAGGCTGATCTCTGCGCACGGTGAGATGCCGGCGCTCATTACGGTATCTGTTGGTCCGGAGGGCCTGTGTTTTGCATGAATACGACGCTCTGCTATATCGAGAAGGACTCCAGATATCTGATGCTCCATCGCATCCGGAAAGAGAATGACGTGAACAGAGATAAGTGGATCGGGATCGGAGGCAAGTTCGAACAGGAAGAATCCCCCGAAGACTGTCTGCTTCGTGAGGTCCGGGAGGAGACCGGCCTGACACTGGAAAACTGGCGATATGCCGGGATTGTCACGTTCGTTTCTGAGGGTTGGGGAACAGAGTACATGCATCTGTTTCACGCTGACCGATTTTCCGGTACACTTCGGGAAAAGGATACGGAAGAGGGTGTGCTCGAATGGATCGACAAGAGCGAGCTGCTGAAGAAGGAGATTTGGCAGGGCGATCGTATTTTCCTCCGCTTGCTTGACGAGCATGTTCCATTCTTTTCTTTAAAACTGCGATACACTGCTGAGGGAGAGCTCACAGAAGCTGTTCTGAACGCAAAATCCCTTCCGCTGTGACATTTTGTCATTGCGGAAGGGATTTTGATTTCTGGGTTACTCGCGGAATCTTGCCAGAAAGTCTTTGGTTTCCTGTTTGGTCGGGTTTCCGAATACCTGAGAAGGCGGTCCTTCCTCACAGATTACACCGTTGGACATGTAGACCACATGGGAGCTGATATCTCGAGCGAAGGCCATCTCGTGGGTGACAACCAGCATTGTCATGCCGCTGGACGCAAGATCCCGCATGACATTCAGAACCTCGCCTACCATCTCAGGATCCAGTGCGGAGGTTGGCTCATCAAAGAGCAGCACTTCGGGATCCATCGCCATGGCTCTGGCAATTGCTACACGCTGCTTCTGACCGCCGGAGATCTGCCGCGGCCGTGCATTGACATACGGGGCCATTCCGACACGCTCCAGATATGCCATTGCATGAGACCGCGCGTCATCTTTGCTGCGCTTAAGAACCCGAATCTGCCCTGCCATGCAGTTTTCCAGAACGGTCATGTTATTGAACAGGTTGAAGGACTGGAAGACCATCCCCACATGGGCACGGTAGGCAGCGGCATTGGTACCCCTTTCCAGAACATTTTTCCCGTGGTAAAGGATTTCGCCGGAATCCGCAGTTTCCAGAAGATTGATGCATCGCAGAAGCGTGGATTTTCCGGAACCGGAGGCGCCGATGATGCTGATGACGTCACCTTTGTTAACATGGAAGTCGATATCCCGCAGAACGGTGTTTTTCCCAAACGACTTCGAAAGGTGGTTGATTTGAAGGATTCTTTCCGCCATGTCAGGTCTCCTCCTCTTCACTATGAAACTCGCGGTTTCTTTCGTCGAAAGGGGTGCCGCGGTCCGGGTGGCTGTAGGTTCCCGCTGTCATGGTCAGCTGATCTGTCTGAACCAGTTCATAACTGCTGGAACCGTCCATCTTCTTTTCAACCCAACGCAGCAGGAAGGAGGCGAGCAGTGTCATGGTGAGATAGCCTACCATTTCGACCGTAGCAGAGGGGAAATAAAGATAGCTTGCGCCGACTGTCGCCCGGTGTGCCGCAAAAAAATCGGGAAATCCAATGATAAACATGACAGACGTATCTTTTACATTGATAATGAAGTTGTTTCCGATCTGCGGCATGATATTGCGAAGCGCCTGCGGCAGAATGACATGGGTCATTGTCTGAACATGGGTCATGCCGATCGCCATGGCGCCTTCTGTCTGGCCGGGATCAACAGAAATGATGCCGCCTCTGACAGATTCCGCCATATAGGCGCCGGTGTTAATGGAGACAACGACGATGGCGGCGACCCAGATAGACGTGAATTTCAGGGCATTGTCGGTAAAATAGGGGAGACCGTAGTAGAGAAAGACAGCCTGGAGTACCATCGGGGTTCCGCGGAATACTTCCACGTAAATCCGGATGATGGCACGGATCAGCGTCAAAAAGAAACACTTGAGCGGGTGATCACGCTTTGTGCAGGGGATGGTGTTCAGCACACCGCAGACAAAGCCGATGATACATCCGATGATTGTACCGACAAGGGCAAGAACCAGTGTGTTCTGAATACCGCTGAGATAGGCTCCGCTGTACTTGCCCCATAGTTTGGCGATGTCCGCCGCAAGCTGGGAAAACTTGTTCATAAGGTCTCTCCTTCAACATACGAAGAACCTCCGGGAAGGAGATTCTTCGTACTTCATATTGCGTTGTTTCTGTTTACTCTTCCAGCGGCTGGATGGAAATGGCGTAAGCCATCATCTCATTAAAGTCATCCGCGGTCATGGTGGAAAGAACGCTGTCAATGGCTTCGCGAAGCACGGTGTTGCCCTTCATCATGGAAACACCGATGTTGACATTTTCAGCGCGCTCCTGCTCGGTAAACTGGAAGTCTCCGTCAGTGCCGGAAAAGTCCAGAATCGCCATGTCGGGATAGGCGGCAACTGCGCCCTGCGCTGTGGGCATATCCGTGCAGACGAAGTCAACCGTATCGGTTTCAAGGGCCATCAGCATGGCGGGGGCGGTCTCGGCTGCAGTCTGAATGAGTGCGCCTTCAATCTGCGGCAGGCAGGTATCGTACCAGATGGTTGCGATCTGCGCGGTGCAGGTTGCTCCGGCAAGGTCGGCGATGCCGGCTGCGGAGGCATAAGGGCTGTCAGCCTTCGTCAGACAGACGATCGTTGCGTAGAAGTAGGGACCGGCAAAATCAACCTGCTCGGCACGTTCTGCAGTCATGGACTGTCCCGCGATAACCGCGTCAAAGGTGCCGGTCTGAACTCCCGGAACAAGGGAGTCCCAGTCGGACTGAATGACTTCCAGCTCCCATCCGTTTGCCTCGCAGATCTTCTGAGCGATCATAACATCATAACCGTTGGCAAAGGATCCGGGAACATTCGAGATGGGAACGGCTCCGTTGGAATCATCAGACTGTGTCCAGTTGTAGGGAGCATAGGCACATTCCATGGCGATGGTCAGCACGCCGTCTTCCACACCGGAGGGGACAGCGTCAGCAGCTGCCTCTGCAGGGGCAGCTGCCTCTGCCGGCGCGGCTGTTTCTGCGGGTGCGGCAGTTGAAGCGCTGCTGCCGCATGCTGCGAGGGAAAGCACCATCATCGCAGCCAGAATCATTGCAAGAATCCTCTTCATTTTGTCATCCTTTCCGAGCTTTTCAGCTCACCGGCTCTTTTCTGCCCGCCGGATGGGCGAAATAAAAATGAACCGCTTTGCAGGCGGTCCATGGAAAATCGGTTAAAGACAAATGTCAGTCCGGTTATCATCGATAGCGCTCCACAAAGTCATGTGACAGTCCGACCGGTATTCCCGAGCGGCCCAGAAACGAAAAAACAGGCATTTTTCCGAATCTTCGGCGGTGGTCCCTTTCCCGGTCGGCGGCTGCCTGGCCTTGTCGGACGGTAATCATGAACACCGCGCCTCTATCTAAGCGATTCAATTTGGGCGCATCATAGCATCCGTTTCCGAATCTGTCAATACGTCCTGTTTAATTTTGTCAGTTTTGGTGAAGAACAGGGATGAATTCCCGCGTTCTTTGTGAAAACAGAATAGAGAAAAACCCGGGAAATATTACGAATCTGCTTCCGGAAACCCGGAAACGGCCTCGTGAAACTGCGCGGTGAGTGCCTGATAAGACTGGATAAAAACCGAAGTGTCAAGGCTGTAGGTCACACTGTCAAAGCCCAGTTCGGCCCACTTCAGGGCATCTTTCATATTGCCTGCAAAAATATAGGATTCAATCGACGCGCTGCGACAGGCGTTCAGAATCCGCTCGACAGCCTGAAACAGAATCGGACTGTCAAACTGAAGAGGAATCCCTAACGCGATGGAGAGATCGCAGGGACCGACAAAGATACCGTCAATACCCGGAACCGCAGCGATTTCCTCAATGTGCTCCAGCGCTTCTCGGGTTTCACACTGCGGAATGACCTTACATCTCCGATTGCAGTTTTCCATATATTCGAGTGCATCTCTGCCCCATTCGTCGGCGCCCCATCCGGTAATGCGGGTCGGGCAGTAGCCGCGGTTTCCGACCGGCGGGAACTTGGCATGATTGACAAGCTCTCTGACCTCATCCACCGTGCGGATGTTGGGAACGATCAGCCCGCGGGCACCGATGTCCAGCATCCGAAGGACAGAAGGGCGGCGGATATCACCGATGCGGACAAAGGGAAGGAGATCCCCTTTCTCAGCTGCCAGAATCAGATCTGCCGTTGTTTCCTCGGAGAAGCAGCCGTGTTCCGTATCAATGATCACATAATCGAGTCCGGCACGGGTCAGACTTTCCATAGCGCCCCTGCCGCCAAGTTCAAAAAACGTACCGAAGCTTTTCTTTTTCATGACCATATTTCCTTTGAAACCGAATCCATACGTGCTTATTTCCAGCCGAACGTGGCAAGCCCGTAAATGTAGAGGGCTGCGACACAGACAGGAACAAAGAACTTGAAGATCGGTTTCATCCAGTTCTGAACTTTCAAACCCTTGCCGGCATTTGCCTCTGCGATGAAATTATCCCAGCCCCAGCCGATTTTGTAGCAGCAGAAGATAGAGAAGATTAATGCACCGACGGGCAGCAGGTTGGTGCTGACGATAAAATCCCAGAAATCCAGCCAGGCGGAACCTTCCGCAAAGGGCTGGAAGCTGAATACACTGTAGCCGAGCGCGGTGGTCAGGGCAAGCAGGAAGATGCCGATCCCGCACACGACGCAGCCTT
This sequence comes from Oscillospiraceae bacterium, assembly GCA_017448455.1. Taxonomy (GTDB): domain Bacteria; phylum Bacillota; class Clostridia; order Oscillospirales; family Oscillospiraceae; genus Limivicinus. Next base: position 6,395 of record JAFSLL010000133.1, read on the forward strand.
TCGGGCGGCTCCATCCGGTCAGTTCGCGTACGCAGGCGAGAATGTTCTCAAAAACGGCAAGTTCGGTGGAAAAGGCCGCGAAGACCATGAACAGGAAAAACAGCGTTCCCCATACTCTGCCGCCGTTCATGTTATTAAAGACCGTGGCCATTGTGTTGAAAAGCAGGGAAGGACCGGCGTCGACCTCAATGCCGTAGGTGAAGCAGGCGGGGAACATGATGAACCCTGCCATGATGGCAACAAAGGTGTCAAGCAGAATCACATTGACCGATTCGCCCAGCAGGGAGCGCTCTTTCCCGATGTAGCTTCCGAAGATGGCCATGGAGCCGATCCCGATGCTCAGGGTAAAGAAGGCCTGATTCATGGCAGCGACAACAACAGATCCGTTGATTTTTGAGAAGTCCGGGACAAGGTAAAAGCTGAGCCCGTCTTTTGCGCCGGAAAGGGTGGCACTGTGGATGGCCAGAACCAGCATCAAAACAAACAGGGCAACCATCAGATACTTTGTGACGCGCTCCAGACCGCCCTGAAGATCAAAGCTCAGAACGAGAAAGCCGATTACGACGGCCACAGCGAGATAGCCGACGTTGATTCCCGGGTTGGTAATCATGGAGACAAAACCGAGGTCGGCAGTTCTGCCGAGCAGGAACATGACAAAATAATACATCATCCAACCGGTGACAACGGTGTAGAATGCCATCAGGGCAAGGTTTCCGAGCAGGGCAAAAGCGCCGTGAATGTGCCATTTCTGTCCGGGCTTTTCAAGCTTCTGATACATTTTGACCGGGCTGGCCTGAGAGGCTCTGCCGATTGCAAATTCCATCGTCAGGGCAGGAAGTCCCAGCAGAACCAGACATAATACATAAACAAGAACGAAACCGCCGCCGCCATAGGCGCCGGTCATCCAAGGAAATTTCCAGACATTGCCGCAGCCGATGGCACAGCCGGCGCTGAGCAGAATAAAGCCAAGCCGGCTTCCGAGTTTTTCACGATTCTGATCCATGATTCTCAAATCTCCTTTTGAAGGAATGATAAAGTACTATACCATACGTGATATAAAAAGAAAAGAAAGAAATCTATGAAGCTTTGTCTTATTATTCATTGCAGAAATGCATGAATGCGATTATAATATAAAATAGAAGCAGTTTGGGCGGAGGTAGTAAAATGAAATATACAGCGGCAGTTATTACGATCAGCGATAAGTGTTCCCGGGGGGAAAGGGTAGATACCAGTGGTCCGGCGGTCAGATGCATGTTGGAAGAGGCTGGCTTCAATGTCTGCTATATGGGCACGGTTCCGGACGAAATGGATCAGATCAGGGACGAACTGATCCGCTGCACAGATGAGATGAAAATCAATCTGATCATGACCACGGGTGGGACCGGCTTTTCCCAGCGTGATATCACGCCGGAGGCGACGCTTTCCGTTGTTGAGCGTGAAACCCGCGGGATTCCCGAGGCAATGCGTTATGCAAGTCTCCAGATTACGCCGCGAGGCTGTCTGAGCCGGAGCGCGGCAGGGATCCGAGGCAAAAGTCTGATCGTCAACCTTCCCGGTAGTGAAAAAGCAGCCAGGGAAAACCTGGCAGCTGTGATTGACGCGATCGGACACGGCATGGAAATGCTCTGCGCGGAGGGATCTACCGACCATCAGCACGAAAAAACGTAATAATCAAAGAAAACAGGGAGCTGAAAGTACATTCTGGTACACACGGAATGAAAACAATAGGAGGAGAGTCTATGAGCGAGAATATCATTTACTGTTACAGCGGAGCCGGACATTGCCTGGATATGGCTAAGAAGATTGCCCGAGGCCTGGGCGATACCGACATTGTGATGATGCGCAGTTATCCAGCCAAGACAGACGCACGGGAGGCAAAGCGGGTAGGATTCATTTTTTCCTGCATGGCAGGTGGGCTCCCGGGAGATGTGGAAAGCTACGTCAAGGCAATTCAGATTGCACCCGACGCCTACCGATTTGCCGTAGAACAATATGCGGGCTATCTGGGCTGCGGACTTCGGAAACTGGACGAGATTGTCCATTTGGACTACTGGGACGGGATTTCCAACCATTCAACCGCGATCTGGCTGATGCCGCATACGCTGACTGTTCCGCCGACAAAGCCGGAGACCGCCCAGAAGCGTGTCGACCGGAAAGCGGCTGAAATCGCCGCAGCGGTAATGGCCGGCAAACGCAGTGAAAAGCGACCGCCGAAGCAGGCTGCATTTGCACTGATGAGCGAGGGACTCGGCAAGACCCATGCCAGACGCGTAAAGAAGTTTGCGGCAAATGACAGCTGCATTGGCTGCGGCACCTGTGAGAGGGTATGTCCGCGCAACAACATCCAGCTGGTCGGCGGGAAACCCAGTTTTGGATCCAACTGCATTGGGTGCCTGAGCTGTGTGCAGTACTGTCCGAAATCCGCCATCAACATTGGCAGAATTACCGAAAAGCGCGAGCGGTATCCGAATCGCAATGTCAAGGCGGAGGATTTGACACAGAAGATCATTCACATCGACTGAAAACGAGATAATAATTTGCCGGAAGCGTTTCTTCAAAAAACTATATAACAAAGCCGCCTGATGAAGTGAAATCGGGCGGCTTTGTTATGATGAGGCAGGTTCCGGCTCTCAGTGATCGATCAGACAGAGCAGAGTTCCGCTGACGCCGAAGAACCAGTGAACAATCCATACACCGAATATGTTCTTCTGCTTTGCGTAGAGAATGCCTTCCAGACCGGCAAGAATTGCAGCACCAACCATGAACAGAAATCCGAAATGAATGTGGAGCGCGGAAAAGATCAGAGATGAAAGGACAATTGCCAGAATACCGGTATGATTCCCGACGGTAATTCGTTTGAGATTTCCCTGAATGACACTTCGCGCGAGAAATTCCTGAATTCCGGCAGTAAAGACGTAAAGAATCTGACGAAGACCAAAACGACTGATATCGAAGAAAGGGGCATCTGGTTCAAAACAGTTCGGGTCAATCATGCGGGCAACCATTTTAAGCAGGAACAGGAATACAATAGCGCAGGCTGCGACAATCAGGGCTGTCAGGACTGTTTTCTTGGGCTGAGACGTCGTGATTCCCAAATCGCGCCAGGTCAGGCTGGTATAGCGAAAGATAAATAGCAGCATGATGATGCCGAGAAGTTCTACACCGTGGGTCATAAAGTCGGCGGAAAACGGACGCCCGAGAAATTCCCAGAAGGCATAGATCAGGATCCAGATACAAAATCCAAAGAGAAAGGTGGAAAAGGTTCTGGAAGAGTCATTAAGCCGCTGCTTTGTCTGCTCCTTTTCGGTTTCGTCAGCAAGCGTTATGACGAGCTGCGCATCTTCTCCGGTTTCTCCCGGAAGAAATGAAGAGGAAAGCAGGAACACATATTTTTTCCCTGACGCAGCCATAAAGGGGACCGTTTCTACACTTGTATGGTTCTTCTGATACAGTGCGTTCAAGATGGCCTCGGAAAAACGGTCATTGTATTTGTTTTCAGTAAAAAAAGTATAACGGTTATCCTGTACACCGGCCTTGACTTCCAGCATTCTGGATGCCGGGCCGTTGACATAAACTACGTTTCCCTTTCGATCCAGCACCAGCACGGCGGAACTCATATCGCGCAAAACACGCTCAGCGAAGTGGGAGACTTGTTTCTGATCCATCTGGTAACCTCTCAGATAAGAATAAACGTCAGGAATACTTCCGACATCAATACGAAGGACCTTTACTATTATGCCTGATTATAACAGGAATCATCCGAGATGAAAAGAGTTTTATAGCGCTTGTCCATAGCGCAAAGCATTATGCAGACCCCTCTGCTAATAATGAAAAACACGAGACCCGGTTTGTGTCCGAGTCTCGTGTTCTGAGCAGTGAATCAATTTTGAGTATCATGGGTGTCCGCCGCCAAAACCACCCTGATTGCTGGGGCGCCCACCGGCGCCACCCTGTCCGCCGAAACCGCCCTGATTGCCCGGAGCTCCGCCGAAGCCGCCCATACCGCCACCCATCATCTGGTTGGGGAGGGTTGAGACCTGTTGGCCGTTCACATACACGGTTCCGCCTGTGAAGGTCGAACTACCGTCATAGTCGAAGGCGGAATTGGCGTTGATGGAAATCGTGCCGCCGGTTATGATAACGCTGCCATTGGAGTCAATGCCGTCAGTGTCTCCGGCACCCATGATGATGGTCAGGGACCCCCCGGTGATCTCTACGGTTGGTGTATAAACGGAGGACTTGCTTGCCGCGTTGATTCCGTCGTCTGAAGCCTGAATCGTAATATCGCCGCCACTGATAAGAATATAGGTTGCCTCAATTCCTTCGTGGGCGGTGATATCCAGTGTGCCGCCACTGATCTCTGCCTTCTCGTTGGCGTGGATACCGTCGTCCCGGCTTTGAATTACAAAATCTCCATCGAGAATGAGAACAGAGCCGTTTGTGTGAATGGCGTCATCGAGAGCGTCAATCTGATAGTTTCCACCGCTGACGGTGATGGAGACGCCGGCTTTAATGCCCTTGTAGGATTCCGTTGTTTCGGTCATCCTCGCGCTGCTTCCGCCGCCCGATGTGATGGAGATGTCTGCGTTTTCTGCAGAGAAGGCGGTTTCTGCCTGAATGCCGTCTTTCCCGGAAACGATCGTGACAGAAGAATCTGCTATGGCGACATAGCCTTTGTCCGCATCAGTGCCGTTTTCAGAACGGATACCGTCACTTCCGGCTGCAATCTTGACGGTTGCCTTAGAGAGCGTTACGGAGTCTTTTCCGCTTAGCCCGACATTCTCGGCGCACACGGTGAGATCCTTTGCCGTGATGACCAAATCATCCTTGGACACAACAGCGTGCTTCCAGTTACCGTTGATCGTGAGCTTGCCCGAGCCGTTGATCGTCAGATCTTCCTTGCTGAACACCGCGGCATCCAGTGTGGTATCGTCATCACTGAGTTCATAGTCTGAACCGTCGGAGATTGTGTTTTCCGTTCCTTCAGCTGCGGTGATAAAGATCTTGTCCGCACTGCGGACATAGATGGCGGGACCGTTCTCATTGCTGAGAGTCGCGTTATCAAGGACCAGTTGGACCTTGTCCTCTTCGCCGACCTCGATAACGATCATATCTTCATAGCTGCCGGAAAGAATATAGGTTCCTGCCTGCGTAATCGTCAGGTCGTCCTCAGGGGAAAGCGTGACAGCCTCGGAGGCATCATACTCACCGGAAGCGTCACGGTTGGATACGGAGAGGATTGTGCCTGACGTGAGCGTAGTTGCTGAGGAACTGGAAGAATCGGCTGCGACAGATTCAGATGAGCTGGAGGAAAGCGCCAGCGCTTTTGCCAGAGGTCCGGAGGAGCCGCAGCCGGCAAGCATAACAAGTGCGAGCGCGCCTGCCAGTGTGGTTTTCAAAAACTTCTTCATAATTCATCTTCTCCTTCCGTGTCGTTCAAGAGAGCGATTTCGAGATTCCCGTTTCGGCAGCGCAGAGCGTCCATGAATTCCTGTGCGCTGGAGGGATCTTTCATTTCAATTCTGTAATCCAATTTATAAAGGCTTCCCATGTTGGAGGTTTTTGCCTTAATCAGTTTTCTGCTCTTTGTATAATGCTCAAAGAGATCGTCAAAAGCGTCTGTAAAGTGCACTGATTCCGGCACCGTGATATGCAGTGCGACAAAACGGTCGCAGCTCATTGGAATACGGGAAAGCAGCAGCATAACGCAGGAGGCGATCACCGTAAAGAGCAGCGCGATGGCGATGTAGCCTGCGGCGCAGGCAAGGCCGGCAGTCATGACAAGAAAGATCGCGGAGATGTCACGTGCTTTCCCGGCTGCGCTGCGAAAGCGCACAAGGGAAAAAGCGCCTGCTACTGCGATGCCGGTACCGACATTGCCATTGACCATCAGAATCACCGTTGTGACGATGATCGGGAGAACAACCAGGGAAATCAGAAAGCTGCGGCTGACCGCATTCTCCCGTGACAGCGCAAGCGCTGCAATGGCACCGCACAACCCGGCAGTGAACAGACAGATCAGATAGAGTCCAACTGAGAAGTCCCCGGTCAGAATGGTGTTAAAGATTGACGACATGTTTGTTCCCTCCTTCTGTTATGGAAACGGGATTGATCTTTTCTTTCAGTGTCTGGGAGTAGGCAGTGCCATACTTGGAAAAACTGGAGGGAAGGATTCCCTCTGCATCCAGTGCGTCAGCCAGCCATAAGGGCATGGCGCCCGCAGTTTTAATCTCAAGCAGCACTCTGTCCTCCGGCAGCAGCGTGATTCCGGCGGAACCCCTGTCCAGGCGCAGTTCATTCTCACGGTACCGGATATTCCGGTCAAAAGTCAGCCGGAGATCCGGATGTTCTTCATCAAACCATGCTTCACGCTCACAGGCGATCATCATCGCGCCTGACGGCCATTGGTACAGCTTCATGGCCCAGTCGATTTCTGACATGATTTGACTCTCAAAGGGTTTCATCCCCATTCGCAGATATCTTTCCGCTTCCGTGAGGGTCATGGCAGCCCGGCGTTTATATACAACACCTTTATATTTCTTCTTAAGTTCCAGAAACACAGTGGTATTTGCCGTGGCGGTTCCGTAACTGCGAAGACGGATTTTTTCCTTATAATCGATTGCGTCAATGGAATTGCGGATAATTCGGTGATCCGGGGTGTCAAGATAGAGACTCACTACAGTGCTTTGCCCATATTCATCCGGTTTCAGATGGGAACCGATATCCCGAAACAGCGCGACGTATTGAGCCTCGGAAAGAAGATACTTTTTTTCAATCCGCTTGAAAATGGTTATTGCATCCATCGCTGACGCCTCCTTCCTTGTTTCTGGAGCCATCATAAAGGCGCAAACTTAAATGAACTTTAAACCGGCAAATAATTCTAGTGTCTGTTTTGACCGGAAATACATAGTATAGCGATAAGATTTTAAATGAGGATTAATGGCGGGATTCGTTTAAGAACCAAAGCATTATTTGTGCAAAACGACAGATATCAAGTGAAAATTGAATATTTCAAACAGGAGTGTTATGATATATTTACCAGTTTTGCGTTGCAAAACAGCAAAAATCATAAATAAGGAGGATTCTGAAAAATGAGAGTAGCAATGGTAGGCTGCGGCGCAGCCGGAAGCGTATTTGCTTCCTTTCTCCGCATGGGCGGATGTGATCTGACGGTCGTTGACATTAATAAAACGCATATGGATGCGGTGGCAGCAAACGGTATGGACTGCCTGGTTGCGCCAAGCACACCTTATCATGTCGACGGCTTTAAAACCGCCTATGACTGCAATGACATCGGCATTATGGATGCCATTATCTTTGTTACCAAGGCGACCTTCCTCACGTCCGGCCTGGAGACGGCAAAACCGGCTATCGGACCCAACACCGTTCTGGTTTCCCTCATCAATGGTGTAGGAAACGAGGACTACCTGATCGATGTTGTCGGTGAAGACAGGGTAATCTATGGATCCGGTACGCTCGGCACCTTCCTGAACGCTCCCGGCAAGTGCACCTGCTCTCCCCCGGGCGCAGGCCTGTGGATGAACTTCGGCGCTGTGAAGAGAAATGATCTGACCAATGCCGTGGGCGAGCATCTGGAAAAATGCTTTAATGACGGCCATTGCCCGGCGAAATACTGGGATGATGTTGCACCCGCTGTTTGGCACAAGGCAAACTCCAACTGCACCTACAACGCTCTGACAACCCTGCTTCGCCTGAAATGCAAATATATTATGAAGAGTGAATTCGGATACCGTTGCATCGAAATGGTCTCCAGCGAAGTCTATGATGTTGCTGCAGCACGCGGTGTCAACATGAGCAAGGAAGAGTTCATGAATGAAGCCCGTATTGGTGCTGACGCTCCCATCAGCAACTATTACACTTCCATGGCACAGGATCTGCTTTTCAACGAACGTCGAACCGAGATAGAGACCCTCAACGGTCGTATTGTAGAGATGGGCAAAAAGTATGGTGTTCCTACACCAGTAAATGAGTTCATTTACAATGCAATCAGTTGCATGCAGGATCACATCGACGTTATGTATCCGAAAGAAAAGTAATAGAGGCATAATCTGTTCATAGCAATTTCTGCGAAAGCTGAGCTCATCCTTGGTAAGGATGAGCTCAGCTTTTCCTCTGGAAAAAGAAAAAGCCCCGAAATCCGAGAATTTCAAGGCTTTGGAGCTGATAGCCAGATTCGAACTGGCGACCTCATCCTTACCAAGGATGCGCTCTACCTACTCAGCTATATCAGCAAATTTTATGCCCCTTGATGAAAGGGGCATAGTGGCGACCGAGAAGGGACTTGAACCCTCGACCTCCGGCGTGACAGGCCGGCGTTCTAACCAGCTGAACCACTCGGCCACAGCTCCGTTAATATACCAAAGAATAATTGGTTTGTCAACAGTTTTTTCTCAGTATAAAAAAGTTTTCAAAAGAAAACCGCCGCCTCTTTTTCGAGACGGCGGTGTTTAAAAACTTTTAGAGTGCGTTAATTGCTGCCTCAATCTCCTTCGCGACATTGTCCGGAACAATTTTCTTGGAGGTCACAAGGTCGAAGATCTCACCACAGGTCTTTTTGTTAAAGAGCTTGATGGGATACTTCATGAGATTCGGCGCCTTTTCTTTAATAATCGCGACGCATTTCGGATTATCAAAGCACTCTTTCACAGTCATGCTTCTGAAATTCATTTTGCTTTCCCCTTTCCACAGTTTCCGAATACATGCGAATTGGCTGAATACAGAATACAATTAGCCAAAATGATTTTAGCACAATTCTTAAGGAGCGTCAATATATTTTAAATAATTGAAGAAATGACCGCTTCCGCGCAGCGCATGCCGTCTACTGCAGCGGAAGTTATCCCGCCGGCATAGCCGGCGCCTTCTCCGCAGGGGAAGAGGCCTCTGATAGGAGATTCCAAAGCTTCACTGCGCACAATTCTCACTGGAGAGGAGGAGCGCGTTTCCGGGGCAGTCAGAACTGCGGAAGGATCATCGAATCCGGAGAGTTTCTTGGCCAGTTCCGGAATGGCTTTCTCCAGAACAGTGGTGATCTGTTCGGGGAGGAGAGTGTGCAGTTCCGTCCACACAACACCGGGTTGGTAACTCGGCTGGATTTCCGCGGGGCCCGTGCTCTCTCTCTTAGCCAGAAAGTCTCCGACCAATTGGGCTGGTGCGAGGTAATTGCCACCGCCACAGCGATAAGCGGCCTGTTCTATTTCCCGCTGCCACTCCATTCCGGCCAGTACACCGGTACCGGGAAAATCCTCCGGGCGAAGACCGACAAGCAGGGCAGCGTTGGCATTTTTCCCGTCACGCGCGGAATAGCTCATACCATTGGTAACGACGCCTCCCTCTTCGGAGGCGGCAGCGAAGACAGACCCGCCGGGGCACATGCAGAAGGTGAAGGCGCTTTTGCCGTTTGGCAGATGCACATGCAGGCTGTAGTCGGCAGGAGGAAGGTTTCCGCGTGTGTTGCCGTACTGCGCCCGGTCGATCATTTCCTGTCGATGCTCAATGCGAACGCCCATCGCAAACGGTTTCCGCTCCATGGGAACCCGCTGGGCATGCAGGGTGCGGACCGTGTCACGGGCGGAGTGACCGATTGCCAGAATCAGCTGCGAACAGGGGAGTACAGTAATGCCGGAATGATCTGTGTATTCCACACCCTGCACGCTGCCGTCTTCCAGCTCGAGGGCAGTCATGCGGCAGCCGAAACGCACGTCCCCGCCATGCGCAAGGATATCCATCCGGATCTGTCTCACTACGTCTGTCAAAATGTCCGTACCGATGTGCGGCTTAGCGTCATAGAGGACATTCTCCGGCGCGCCGTGCCGGTAAAACTGCTCCAATACCCAGGAGATACGGCGGTCATGGGTGCCGGTATTCAGTTTTCCGTCAGAGAAAGTGCCCGCGCCGCCTTCGCCGAACTGGACATTGTTCTCCGGGTCGAGCGGTCCCCCGGCATGAAAAACGCTGACAGCTTTGAGCCGGGTTTCTACATCCTGCCCCCGTTCCAGAACGATCGGACGGAGAGCGGCATAGCTGAGCACCAGTGCGGCAAACATGCCTGCTGGCCCAAAGCCGACGATCACCGGGCGGGGGGAATCCGGCGCCTTTTCATGGCAGTCCGGGATCTCATAGCGAGGCGGTGTCCACAGGGCGAGATCCGCACTTCGAAGCCGGTTCAGGAGATCGGATTCACCCATCTCGTCAATCCCTTTCAGGGAAACGGCAACCGAGCAGACAAATCGGATGCGGTCCTTGCGCCTTGCGTCAAGGGATCGTTTGACAAGGCGGCATTCGACCAGATTTTTCTCGCTCAGCCGGAGCTTCCCGGCAGCGCGCTTTGACAGCAGGGTAAGCGGTTCCTCCGGCTGCAGCGTGATGTTCCGTATCAGAATCATTCGCCCAGCCTCCCTGCCAATGCGCCGCTTGCCCAGGCCCATTGCAGATTGTAACCGCCGCAGGGGCCGTCGATGTCGAGTACTTCTCCACAGGCAAACAGGCCCGGTACCAGAAGGCTTTCAAGCGTTTCCGGTGAAAAGCCCGCCGTCAGCAGTCCGCCGGCCGTCACCTGGGCGGTGTCGAAACCGTCAACTCCCTGAACCGGCAGGACAAGGTCCGAGCAGGCTTTCACAACGGCGTTCAACTCCTGCTCCGTCAGATCGGAAAGCGGCTTTTCCGCCGAAATCCCGGCTGTCTTGACCAGAATTCTGCCGAGACGGTTGTGCAGCATGCCCGTGAAGAGCTCCGATGCGTTCAGCTCGGGCAGACTGCGGATGCGGTTGAGCAGCAGCTCCCGGACAGCGTCCTCAGAACAGGGCAGAAGACGGAGATGCAGCTGCTGACCCTCAGGCCCCGTCGAGACTGCCCGGGAGAGATCGAAGCCTGCCGGCCCGGAGATGCCGGTCTCTGTAAACTGAACTTCTCCTTCACCGAACGCGAGGAGCTCAGTGCCGTGCGTCAGCTGAAGGAATGCCTGGACACGGATTCCCTTGAGAGACCGGGGGAAGGCAGGCTCTGTGCGGATTCGGGTTAAGGACGGGAAAAGAGGGGAGCGTTTGTGCCCGAACGCTTTCCCGAGACGGTACCCGTCAGTGACCCCGCCGAGCTTGGATCCTGCCGCTCCGCCGCAGGCGAGAATGACCGCGTCTGCCCGGATCCGGTCTTCCGGGCAGTGAATCAGAAACCCTCTGCCGTTTTGATTCGGAGTGATCCTCTCTGCGGGAGAAGCGCAGCGGATTTCCACACCGGCATGTTCGAGGGCATAGCGCAGCACATCCAGAACACTGTTTGCCGAATCCGAGAGCGGATAAACACGTCCGTCCGGCTCCGTTACGGTCAGAAGCCCGAGCTCGGAGAAGAAACGGAGCGTGTCCTCCGGGCCGAAGAGGCGAAGGGCGTGGTCGGAGAAGGCTGCGTCCGTTCCGAAATAGGCGCCGGGGAGCGCATTGAGGTTGGTCAGGTTGCATCGCCCGTTGCCGGTGGCAAGCAGCTTCTTTCCGACGCGCTGCTGGCGCTCCAGGAGAATTACTTTTCGTCCGGGAGTGCCGGCTGCGGTCAGTGCGGCCATCATCCCCGAAGCACCGGCGCCGATGATTACGACGACAGAAGGATTATTCATCGCAGATTCCTCGCTCAAATCAGTTCCGCCAGAACCAGAAGCGCCCGATTGAACGCTTCTGCTGTCAGAGCGGAGTAGTTGACAATAAAGGTGTGCTCCGGCGCATCCGAAGCATTCTGGTAATAGACAGACAGCGGGAGAAGACGGATGCCGCGGCGGAAAAGCAGCCCGCGTAGCTCGTCATCTGCCCGTTCTGTCTGAAGCCGCATCAGAAAATGCAGTCCGGAGTCCTGTTCCAGAACGGAGATCCGGTCGGCTGCGGGACTGTCAGCGATGCACTGCAGCAGCTGGCGGCGAAGTCTCGTATAGAAAAGGCGCATCCGGTTGATGTGCTTTTCAAAATAGCCGTCGGCGATGAACCGGGCGAGAGTATGCTGTTCGAAGCTGGACACGGTGCAGGAATAAAAGGAAAGCCTTTCATAATAGAGGTCAGCCAGCGCGGGCGGGAGTACCATGTAGCTGATGCGGATCGTTGACGCGAGGGTTTTGGAGAAGGTGTTCATGTAAATAACATGGCCATGCGGGTCGATGCTCTGAAGCGACGGGAGCGGTTTGCCTGTCAGACGGAATTCACTGTCATAGTCGTCTTCAATGATGATTCTGCCTTCCCGGGACTTTGCCCAGCAGAGCAGTTCAGCGCGCCTGGCAGCCGGCATGGTGATCCCGGTCGGGAAGTGATGCGTCGGACTGATGTGGACGACATCTGCGCCGCTTTGCTCCAGCGCGGAAAGTTTGATTCCGGCATCATCCATCGCTGCCCGGCGGCAGTTTGCGCCGCAGGATTCGTAAATCTGTGCGATCTTGCGGTAACCGGGATCCTCCAGACAGTAGACCCGGTCGGAACCCAGAAGCTGGATCAGGAGACCGTAAAGGTATTCCGTCCCGGCTCCGACGATGATCTGGTCGGGGCTGACCTGCATCCCCCGAAAGGAACGCAGATGCGAGGCGATTGCCTCCCGCAGCTGGCGCACGCCGCCGCAGGGGGAAGAGAGCAGCAGGGCGTCACCCACATCGTTGATCGTTGTGCGGAGGAGATGCGCCCATACGGAGAAGGGAAAGGTTTCCGCGGACGCACGGTTTCCGGACAGATCCAGAAGTCCGGGGGGCGGTTCCTGTGGCGTGCGGATGAGCGGAATTTCCGTATTCGCGATGTCCGCGCGTCCGGCGAGCTCCGAAACATAATATCCGCGTTTTGGTTCTGAGTAGACATAGCCCTCATCGATCAGCCGGTTGTAGGCATTCTCAACCGTGATGCTGCTGATGCCGAGATTTTCGGAAAAGCTTCGTTTGGAAGGGAGCCTTTCGCCTGCAGTGAGCCTGCCAGACTGAATATCCCGGCGAAGCCGTTGACACAGCTGCTCATACAGTGGCAGAGGCTGATCCGGTTGGAGAGAATAAGTGAGCATCGGACACCGCTTTCTGGCATTTGTTATACATGCATTTCCAGCAATTTCTTATGCCAGCCTCATCATAGCACAGACGGGGAGAAACCGCAAGGAGATGGGGGAAAAAGCAAAGGAGAAGGGAATTAGACAAATTGTACAAAAGTGTAAAAAAGCAATTGTCAGTTTTTCACAAAAAAGAAAGTGAAAATTTTGTAAAAATGATAAAATTGTGAATTATTATTGATTTTACAGTGGCAAATCGATAAAATAATGTCATAAAAAGGGGGATTTTAGTCCGAATAAAAGGGCTCTTTTCAAAGCACATTATTAAACTGATTGGGGGAATTGTTTTAACATGAGAGATCTGAAGCACCTACAGTACTTCGAAGACCTGCTGCAGGTCGCGAACAATGAGCTCATTGCCAGGGCAAAGGAGGACGGGAAGGTCTGTGTGGCCTATACCTGCGAGAACGTTCCGGAACCGCTGCTGAACCTCCCGGGATGCTTTTCCATCCGCCTGCATGCCCCGAACACAGGCTCCATGGATATCGCGACCTACTACATGACCAACCTTCTCTGCGAACCCAGCCGCGCGCTTCTGGAGCGTGCGATTGAGGGCGGCTTTAATTTCTCCGACTGTGTCATTACACCGGACGGCTGCACGATGATGAACCGTGCCGTGGAGAACATGGAGCTGCTCAAGACCATGGGCAAGGACAATCCGAATTTCTTCCATGAGTATATGGAGATCGCCTTTAAGAATACCGAAAACGACGTGAATCTGTCCATCCTGCAGTGCACGAACCATATTCTCAATCCGCTGCATGAGCATTACGGGATCGATATATCGGATGCGGCGATCCGACAGGCGGTTGCGGATCATAACAGGCTCTGCCGCCTGGTTCGTGAGATCGGCAGTTTCCGCAAGGAAGAGAACCCGCGGATCACCGGCTATGAGTTCCATGTTCTGTGTCTGGCCACCTATGTATGTCCCAGCTATCTGGTAATGGACAAGCTTGAAGAGACCCTCGAAGAACTGAAAACGCGTCAACCGGATGACAAACCCTGGCGCGCCAGAGTTCTGCTGGTCGGCTCTGAGGTGGATGACAGCGGCCTCGTGAAACTCATTGAGGAGCAGGGCGCCCTGGTCTGCTGCGACCGTTTCTGCTTCGGCTCTTATCCGGGCCGCAGCGAGATCGTCCTGAATGACGAGGAGGATGCGCTCCGTCAGGTCTGCCGCCACTATATTCAGAACTGCCAGTGCCCGCGCATGATGAACCAGGAGAAGGTTTACGGCCGTAAGCAGTACGTGGCGAATCTTGCGAAGGAATACCGTGCGGACGGTATTATCTACCAGCAGGTTAAGTTCTGCGATCCCTGGGCGTATGAGCGGACACTCGGCGCTGCCATGCTGCAGGATGACTACGGCTTTCCGGTGCTGTCTGTTGACCGTCCTTATAATATCGCTTCTTCCGCAGGCCAGATGCGTACGCGTGTACAGGCCTTTGTCGAGAGCATCGAGATTAAGAAGATTCAGAGAGGTGGGAAAGCATGAAGACCGTTGAGAAAGTTGTCAATCCTGTCCGGCGTGCCGGTGAGCAGTCTCCCGGAAAGATCTACAACGAGAAGCTGAAGGTGCGTGCCCGCCGTGAGTGGCGCGGTGTGAAGGACACGTTCTACGATTATACCCGCTGGCTCTATCTGGTCTCTGTCCTGGCCCGCTTTATCGTGGTTCCGCGCAACATCAAGGGCTTTTTCCGCTATCGCTGGATGATGAGCTATTTCTTCGTCATGCACGGCATGGACAAGTTCACCATCGGTCTGCGTGACGAGGCGCTTCGCCTTGCGCATACTTCTTTTAACTTTGTCATTGCCGACGTGACACAGGCAATTGCCAACTGCTTCCGCGGTGACCGCCGGGTCGGCAACGACAAGGCCTATTCCGACAAATGCGTGATCACCGACGAGAACTCCATGGTCACCTTTATGATGGGCTTTGATACCGACAAGGTTCACACCATTCTGCGTGAAGTACCGGCAATGTTTGCTTCCAACATCTTCCATCAGTTCAACGTGGAGCACTATCTGGATATTGCCCAGCAGTACGGGATTGCGGGCGATGTCTGCCCCATGCCGGAAGCCGAAGCCGGGATTTCCATTGACGATGACTTCTGCGTCCTCGGCTGCTGTGCGGTTCAGAACAATACCACCTGCGACGGCTCGCTGATGGGCAACGGCATCATTGCCAAGCGTCTGGAGCGTGAATATGGCATTCCGACCTTCCAGCTGGCGACACCGCTGCGCCATAAGGAACCGGATGTGATGGACTATGCCGCTCAGGAGATCAAAAACGCGATCGCCTTTGTCGAAGAGCACACCGGCGAGAAGTGGGACTGGGATGTCTATTTTGCAGCCGCGAAGCGCGTCAACGACGCGACCCGCTGCCGTATTGCGCAGATGGAGATCAACTCTACGCCCTATCCGCAGTTCTTCGGTTCCGCATTCAGCCTGTACAACGACACCAACTATATGGGCAACTCCGGCCGCAACGCCGACTTTGTGAAGATCGACCACAAGCTGCTCGAGCTCGCCGAGAAGGGTTACCGCGCCAAGCGCATGTATGCGAAGGAATACCGCCATCGCTGCATTGTCTGGGGCGTGCAGCCGCAGTACACCATCGATATGCTCTACTGGCTGGTTCAGTGCTGGGGCGTTGTGCCGCTGACAGATATGCTCTCCGTCATCAACACGGAGATGATCGCCGAAGAGGACACGCCGGAAAACCGTGAACAGGCTTACCGGGATATGGCCATGCTGAATATGGAGATGATCATGCGCAACCATACCCACGGCGGTTATAAGGTCCTCCTGGATGAACTCTGGGAGCTCTGCGAAAAAATGAACGCCGACATGGTCATGATGTGGGAGCATATGAGCTGCAAGGCGCTGACCGGCATGCACGGCATGTTCGAGGAACAGGCGCGCGAGAGGGGAATCCATATCATGTGGGTCTCTCATGACCTCTGTGATCCCCGTGTCTTTACCCGTCAGGCGATCCGTGACCAGGTCAATAACTATATGCGTACTGTCATGCGCGAAGAGCCTCTGGACCCGTCGCTTGAGATCATCCCTGACAACGAGGCCTATTAAGGAAGGAGAGTCCGTTATATGTCGAAGCTTATCAAGATTCCGCTGATTGCGCTGGCCATTGCGCTTGCGTTCTTTGTGGTAACCTTTACCATCTATTTCTTCAACCTGGATATGAAAGCTACCGCTCTGCTCGCTCCGCTTCTGGAGAAGTGGTACGATAATCTCCCGCGCAAACAGTACATCTGATTCAATCCCTGTAAAACGAAGGGGCTGTGAAGAAAAGGTGAGAGATCACTCGCCTGAACTTCACAGCTCCTTGCTTTTATGCCGCTATTCCCTTATTTCCAGCGAAATGTCGCCCGTGTCGGTGGTGATCACACACCGACCGCCCGTGATCGTTTTGGGAACGTTCACCTTTCCGGTATCGCTCTCTGTATGGAAGACCTTGTCGGAGAGGAGGGTTCCGGAAACATCGCCTGTGTCGGTGGTCACGTAGATCGTCTCGGCGTCGCACCCGTCAAACCGGACGTCGCCGGTGGTCCTTACAATCGTGATGGTGTCTTTGGCGATAACATTCTTCATGCTGAGGCCGCCGGAGCTTGCTTCAGAACTGAGGTTCCTGCAGGTTACATCTTCCAGCGCGACCGTTCCCGTGCTTGCCCTGATGGTCATATCGCCCCCGCACGTCACATTGCTGCCTTCAATCCTGCCGGTGCTCACTTTCAGACTGACTTCTTTCGCGTTCAGGCCGGAAACGGTGATCGCTCCGGTGTCGGTTCCGATCTCGAGCTTGTCCGCCTCGGGGACCAGGCAGGAGATATCTCCGGTGTTGAGCTCGACCTCCATACTCTCAAAAGTGAAGTCCTTCGGAATCTCCACATCGCCGGTTTCGGTCTCCAGTTCCAGCTCGCCGTACTTTCTGTCCGGAAGATATACCGTGATTGTCTCCTTTTCCGTCACGATGCCGAAATGGAAGCCCGATTTCTGTTCCGTGCGGTCGATCTTCAGGGTGCTGCCATCGACGCGGACATTGTGTGGCTCATTCTTTTCCTCGACACACACCACTGTGCATTTTCCGTCCTTCGCGGGGACGAATCGGATATCCTCCGTATCGGCGTCGATGTTGATATCCGCAAAGTCTTTCTTCACCTCATAGGTGTTCATCACCAAATCTCCTTTGCCCTTGGTCGGGCCGGAGAAATCAAAACCGAGGAGCCTGTACGCCGTCACGCAGATGCACAGACCCGCCAGAATCAGGATCGACGCGGCAGTCAGCCATTTTCTTCCCTTGCTCATTTTGTCATTCCTCCTTGCCTGCAATTGCATTTTTGATGCCGATCAGCATACGGCGCGTTATTTTCGCAACTGCTTTTGTAAGCCGGACACAGCCGATGAACAGCAGAATAGCAAGTCCTGCGCATACCGCCGCTGCACCGGCGTAAAACAGGGCGCCCCGGAAGTTCGCTTCCATGAGATACATGACCGTTGCCGCGACGCCGGCAATGACCCCGCCTGCCAGAGCCAGGTCCGCAGCGTAGACACAAAGGACCACAGCCCAGATGCAGACATAGACGGAAAACAGGATTGCGGCCACAGAGATCAGCAACGGAATCCAGACCGGCGCGCCGAGCACCAGCAGCACGATCTCCCAGATCCTCAGCTGCCTGTTCGGCCTGACTTTTTCCCGGACGAGCTTCCCCAACGGGGTTTCCGCTATGATCTGCGCCCGGATATTCTCCACTGCTCCAATCTGTGCAACGGCTTCATCCTCTGAGAGGCCTTCCTCAATGCGGTCGTCGATCATCTCACTGTAAAACGAGACCCGGGCCTCAATTTCTTCCTGTGGCAGCCCCTGCAGCGCCGTCCTGAGCTCACGCAAAAAATCTTCCTTATTCATCACGGGTGTCCTCCCTTGTGATAAAGTTATAAATGGGAATGATCTCTTCCCAGTCCTCCCGGAACTCCGTGATCCGGTTCTTTCCTGCGGCGGTGATATGGTAGTACTTTCGGAGCCTTCCTTCATGCTCCACGCTTCGCACCGTCAGCATCTTTGCCGTCTCAAGACGTTTCAGAATGGTGTACAGGGTGGACTCGGACAGTTCCACATAAGGCTTCATATCCTTAATGATCTTGTACCCGTAGGAGTCCTCATTCTTTATAGCGGTCAGCACACACACGTCCAGCATGCCGCGCTTCAGTTGAGCATCCATGCCATACCTCCCTTTACAGAATACATCGTAACACGAGGTATAAGCGATGTCAAGTATTATTTTATGATCTTGGTAAAAAACAAAAAACTACTTGCCATGGTTTATTTCTTCTTTTTAAAATACTGCCAATGCCTTCATTTCTTTTGTTGTCGTTGTGAACATAACCATACAGGGACACCGGAATGAATATCTATCAGGATATAATGCATAAAAATCAGATTATGCTTGACTAATATTCATTTATACCCTATAATTCACGCATAAATATACACGGAGGCGTTTGCTATGAATAAAGCTGACATAAAAAAAGTCGTTCTTGCCTATTCGGGTGGTCTGGATACTTCGATTATCATCCCCTGGCTGAAGGAAAACTATAATAACTGTGAGGTCATTGCGGTATCCGGGAATGTCGGTCAGGCGGAAGAACTGGAAGGCCTGGAAGAAAAGGCGCTCAAAACCGGTGCGTCCAAGCTCTATGTTCTGGATCTGACGGATGAGTATGTTGACGATTTCATTATTCCCTGCCTGAAAGCCGGGGCGGTATATGAGGATTATCTGCTGGGTACCAGTCACGCCCGGCCATGTATCGCGAAAGGCCTGGTAGAGATCGCGAAGAAGGAGCACGCGGATGCCATTGTCCACGGCTGCACCGGAAAGGGGAATGATCAGGTTCGCTTTGAACTGGCGATCAAGCACTTTGCTCCGACCATGCCGGTCATCGCGCCGTGGCGGGAGTGGGACATCAAGTCCCGCGATGAGGAGATCGATTATGCCGAAGCGCACAACATTCCGCTTCGTATCAATCGCGAGACCAATTACTCCAAGGATAAGAACCTCTGGCATCTGAGTCATGAGGGCCTCGATCTGGAAGATCCGGGCAATGAGCCGACTTACGAGAAACCCGGTTTTCTGGAAATGGGTGTTTCTCCTCTTCAGGCTCCCGACACGCCGACTTATGTGACCCTTGGCTTTGAACAGGGGGTCCCGACCACGCTGGACGGGGAGAAGATGAGCGCGAAGGAAATCGTTCTAAAGCTCAATGACATCGGCGGCGCGAACGGCATCGGCCTGCTGGACATTGTCGAGAACCGTCTGGTCGGCATAAAGTGCCGCGGCGTGTATGAGACGCCTGGCGGAACAATCCTGTATGCCGCGCACAGCGCGCTGGAGACCATCTGTCTGGATAAGATGACCCTGCATGAGAAGCAGAAGCTGGCGATTACCTTCGGTGAACTGGTGTATAACGGCCAGTGGTTTACACCCCTGCGGGAAGCCCTGAGCGCTTTTGTGGACAAGACACAGGAGCGGGTAACCGGCACGGTGAAGCTCAAGCTCTATAAAGGAAACATTATCAAGGCCGGTATCTGGAGCAAATACAGCCTTTACAGTGAAGAGATCGCCACTTTTGGCGAGAGCGATTACGATCAGGCACAGGCTGCCGGATTCATCAATCTTTACGGACTGCCCATTCAGGTGCAGGCAATGGTAGACGGGAAATAAAAATGGCAAAAATGTGGGCCGGCGTGACAGCCGGGAAAACCGATCCGATCGCGGACGACTTCAACTCCTCCCTGCGGTTTGACAGACGGATGTTCCGTCAGGACATCGCCGGCTGCATCGCGCATGCGCAGATGCTGGCTTCCACCGGCATTATCGACCCGGAAGAAGGGGAACTGCTCACGGAAGGGCTCGCCGGGATTCTGGAGGACCTGGAATCCGGGAAACTGCCTTTCGACGGGAGCTGCGAAGACATCCATATGTTTGTCGAGCAGGAACTGACCGCACGGATCGGAGAGACCGGGAAAAAACTGCACACGGCCCGCAGCCGCAACGATCAGGTCGCGCTGGATCTGCGCATGTATCTGCGGACGGAGAGGGATGAGATCAGCGTTCTCATCCGGGATCTTCTGCAGGTTCTGACGGATCTGGCGGAAGCGCACAAAGAGACGATTATGCCCGGCTATACGCATCTGCAGCGGGCACAGCCTGTCAGCTTCGGGCACTATCTGATGGCCTACGCGATGATGCTGCTGAGGGATCTCGACCGGCTGAAGGACTGGAAGAAGCGTGCCAATGTTTCACCGATCGGCTGCTGTGCGCTGGCGGGCACCACCTATCCTACAGACCGGCAGCTCGAGGCGGAGCTGCTCGGCTTTGACGCCGTGGCGCCCAACAGCATGGACGGGGTTTCCGACCGGGATTTTGTCGTGGAGTTGCTCGGCGTGCTGTCCATGCTGATGATGCATCTGTCACGGCTTTCGGAGGAGCTGATCCTGTGGAGCAGCTGGGAGTTTCGCTTCGTCTCCTTCTCCGATGCCTATACGACGGGTTCCTCCATCATGCCGCAGAAACGCAATGCCGATATGGCGGAGCTGGTCCGCGGGAAAACAGGCCGTGTTTACGGGGAACTGATGGCGCTGCTGACGACGCTGAAGGGGCTGCCGCTGGCGTACAACAAAGACATGCAGGAGGACAAGGAGGGCGTCTTTGATGCCTGCGACACGGTGAAGATGTGTCTGCGGATCCTGGCGCCGATGCTGGCTTCCATGAGCGTGCGGAAAGAGAACATGCTCCGCGCGGCGCAGCAGGGATTCATCAACGCGACGGATCTGGCGGATTATCTGACAAGAAAAGGTCTGCCGTTTCGCAGCGCCTACAAACTTTCCGGACAGCTGGTCGCCCTGTGCATGGAGAAGGGAACCGTGCTGGAAGAGCTCCCGCTGGAGACATACCGTCAGTTCAGCGGACTGTTCGAGAACGATCTGTATGAAGCGATCGATTTAAAAACCTGTATGGAAAAACGGACCTCAGAGGGCGGCACCTCGGTTGCATCCGTAGAGAAACAGATTGCCATGGTCAGAAAGGAGCTCTCAGAATGATCCGCGTGTTCATTGACGGCAGTGCAGGTACCACGGGCCTGCGTATTCACGAGCGGCTGGCGCAGCGGCAGGAACTGGAGCTCCTGAGCCTTCCTCCGGAACTGCGCAAGGATCCGGCGGCGCGTGAGGAAATCATCAACGCGGCCGATGTTGCCTTTTTCTGCCTGCCGGATGCGGCTGCGGTCGAAGCAGCCGCCATGGTTCACGGCGCAACGGCTGTCATTGACACTTCCACCGCGCACCGGACCGCGGAAGGCTGGGCCTACGGATTTGCCGAACTGCACGGACGGAGAGAACTGCTGGTTCAGAGCCGCAGGATCGCAAATCCCGGCTGCCACGCGAGCGGGTTTATCTCTTTGGTGGAGCCTCTCGTACAGGAGGGACTGATCTCTCCGGATACCGCACTGAGCTGCTTTTCCGTCACCGGGTATTCCGGCGGCGGCAAGGGCATGATCGCGGACTACGAAGTTTCCGGGAGGGACGTGGCACTGGACTCTCCGAGACAGTATGCCCTCGGACAGAGTCACAAGCACCTGAAGGAGATGGTGCAGATCTGCGGCCTGGAAACGGCGCCGGTTTTCTGCCCGATTGTGGCGGATTACTACAGCGGCATGTGTGTGACGGTTCCGCTGTTTCGAAAAGACCTGCGGGGCAGCGTGGAGGACATCAGGCAGCTCTATGCGCACTGCTATCACAGCGCCGTTGTGCATTATGATCCGTATTCGGACGGCATGATTGCCGGAAACGCACTCTCCGGCAGGGATGACATGTCGGTCACGGTGGCCGGCAATGAGGAGAGAATCCTGCTGGTATCC
This sequence comes from Oscillospiraceae bacterium, assembly GCA_017448455.1. Taxonomy (GTDB): domain Bacteria; phylum Bacillota; class Clostridia; order Oscillospirales; family Oscillospiraceae; genus Limivicinus. Next base: position 28,397 of record JAFSLL010000133.1, read on the forward strand.
TGCTTTGACAATCTCGGGAAAGGCGCGTCCGGCGCCGCGATACAGAATCTGAATATCCTGCTCGGCGTGGATGAGACCACCGGGCTTGTACTCTCGTAAACAAATCCTGAATCAACGGAGGGAGAAGCATGAAGCTGATTAACGGCGGTGTCTGTGCGGCAAAGGGATATATGGCAGCGGGGATTCACTGCGGGATCCGCAAAAATAAAGAGAAGAAAGATCTGGCACTGATAGCGAGCAGTGTGAAGGCGAACGCTGCGGCAGTGTATACGACCAATCTGGTCAAGGGGGCTCCGCTTACCGTGACGAAGCTGCATCTGACCGACGGAAAGGCGCAGGCGGTCATCTGCAACAGCGGGAACGCGAACACCTGCAATGCCGACGGGATCGAGATTGCGGAGACCATGAGCTGTCTGACTGCGGAAGCCCTGGGGATTCAGGCATCGGATGTGGTGATCGCCTCCACCGGTGTGATCGGGCAGCCGCTTCCCATTGCCCCGATTGCCGATGGCATTCCCCAGCTCGCCGCGCTTCTCTCCGAAAACGGCAGCGCGGATGCCTGCGAGGCCATCATGACGACGGATACGAAAAAGAAAGAAGTCGCCGTGGAGTTTACCCTCGGCGGAAAGACCTGCTGTCTCGGCGGGATTGCAAAAGGCAGCGGCATGATCCATCCAAACATGGCTACCATGCTGGTTTTCCTGACGACGGACGCCGCGGTCAGCAGCACCATGCTGCAGAAGGCGCTCTCCGGAGATGTGCGGAAGAGCTTCAATATGATCAGTGTCGATGGGGACACGTCCACCAACGACATGGTGGTTCTTCTGGCCAATGGACTGGCAGGAAACTCGGAGGTCTGCGAAGAGGGCGAAGATTTTGATGCCTTCATGTGCGCGCTGAATACCGTGACGGTCCAGCTCTGCCGGATGATTGCCGGTGACGGCGAGGGGGCAACCAAGCTTCTCGAATGCACGGTGAAAGGGGCCAAAGATGAAGAGAACGCCCGGATCATCGCCCGCAGCGTCATTTCCTCCAGCCTGACAAAAGCCGCCATGTTCGGCGAGGACGCCAACTGGGGCCGCGTCCTCTGCGCCATCGGTTACAGCGGTGCGGAGGTGGATGTGAACAGGGTCGGCGTGACTTTCCATTCCGCGGCGGGGGATGTCACGGTCTGTGAGAACGGAGCTGGCGTGCCCTTTTCGGAAGAGCACGCGGCACGGGTTCTGCATGAGACGGAGATCGACATCTGTATTACGCTCGGGGACGGAGCCGCGGAGGCAAGCGCCTGGGGCTGTGATCTCAGCTATGAGTACGTGAAGATTAACGGGGACTACCGGACATAAGGAAAGAAAATGGATCGTTTTACCAATATGCAGCGCGCGCAGGTGCTGACAGAGGCCCTGCCCTACATCCGTCAGTACAACGGGAAAATCGTTGTGGTGAAGTATGGCGGAAACGCCATGGTCAGCGAGACGCTTCGCCAGCAGGTTATGGAGGATATCGTTCTTCTCTGGCTGGTCGGCGTCAAGGTGGTTCTGGTACACGGCGGTGGGCCCGAGATCAGTGAACTGATGGGCAGGCTCGGCAAAAAGCCGCAGTTTGTCGACGGTCTGCGCGTCACCGATCGCGAGACTGCCGAGATTGCGCAGATGGTCCTGGCGGGCAAGGTAGGCAAGACACTCGTCAAGCTTTTGGAAGTCAAGGGCGGGAACGCCGTCGGGATCTCCGGCATGGACGGCGGCCTGATCGAGGCAAAGATGCGCAATCCGGAGCTCGGCTATGTGGGGAGTATTACAAAGGTCAACATCCAGCCGGTTATGGACCTGCTGGAAAAAGGCTATATCCCGGTGATCTCCACACTGGGCTGCGATAAAGACGGCAATACCTACAACATTAACGGCGATACGGCGGCCTCTTTTATCGCCGGCGCGCTCGGCGCAGAGAGGCTGATCATGATGACGGACATCGCGGGGGTTCTGCGGGATAAAGACCGACCGGAAACCCTGATCCCGAAACTGAGCATCTCCGATGCGGTAAAGCTGTTTGAGGAAAAGGTGATCGCGGGCGGGATGATCCCCAAAGTGGAATGCTGCATCGACGCGATTCACCGCGGGGTAAAGAGCGTCATTATCATGGATGGGCGGGTCCCGCATTCCATTCTGATGGAGATTCTGACAGATGAAGGTGCCGGCACCATGGTGGTCGGCGATGAGGAAGAGGAGGAAAAGGCATGAGCAATCTGAAGAGTATTGACAAGGAGTATGTCGCCAACACCTATGCGCGCTTTCCGGTCGAACTGCTGTCCGGGAAAGGATCCGTGGTAAAGGATGAAAACGGAAAGAAATACATCGACATGGGCAGTGGCATCGGTGTGACGGCCTTCGGCATTGCGGACGATGCCTGGCAGGTGGCCGTGACGGAACAGCTTGGAAAGCTGCAGCACATGTCCAACCTCTATTACACCGAACCCTGTGCCAGACTTGCGCAGCTCCTGTGTCAGAGGACCGGCATGAAAAAGGTCTTCTTCTGCAACTCCGGCGCGGAAGCGAACGAAGGTGCCATCAAGGCTGCACGGAAATACGCGGCGGAGAAAAAGGGCGCGGACTGGTATACCATTGTGACGCTGGAAAACAGCTTCCACGGCCGGACCCTGACTACGCTGGCGGCGACCGGGCAGGCGCATTATCATGAGCTGTTTCAGCCGCTGACACCCGGCTTTGTCCACGCACCGGCAAATGATCTGGAGGCGGTGACTTCGCTGGCACTGGAAAAGAAAGCGGCTGCTGTAATGATCGAGTGCATTCAGGGCGAAGGCGGCGTGATTCCGATGGAGCAGGACTTCGTCAGGGGACTGGCAGCCTTCTGTGCGGAGCAGGATATTCTTCTGCTGGTCGATGAGGTGCAGACCGGAAACGGCCGGACCGGCGCACTCTATGCCTACATGAATTATGACATTCAGCCGGATATCATCTCGACGGCAAAAGGCCTTGGCGGCGGTCTCCCGCTGGGCGCGGTGATCTTCGGAGAGAAGACGGAGTATGTGCTCGGCAGCGGGGATCACGGTTCCACTTTTGGCGGCAACCCGGTCTGCTGCGCTGGTGCGCTAAGCATTTTGAACCGAATCGACGATGAGTTTCTCGCCGAGGTAAAACAGAAAAGCGATTGGGCTTTTTCAGCGCTTCGCGGAGCGCCTGGGGTGGAGGCCGTGAGCGGCATGGGCCTGATGATCGGCATCAAGACGGTGAAGCCTGCCTCGGAAGTGGTAAAGGCCTGTATGGAGAAGGGCGTTCTCTGCTTGACGGCGAAGGATAAGGTCCGGCTGCTGCCGGCACTGAATATCCCGATGCCGGTTCTGCAGGGGGCGATTCAGATCATTCTGGAAGTCTGCGCGGAGGAAACAGTATGAACCTGAAGGGAAGGAGCTTTCTCAAACTGCTGGATTTTACGCCGGAGGAGATTGCCGGTCTGCTCGATCTCGCCGCGGATCTGAAGGCGAAGAAAAAAGCAGGAGTGCCTCACCGGCTCTGTGAAGGGAAGAACATTGCCCTGATCTTTGAAAAAACCAGCACCCGAACCCGCTGCAGTTTCGAGGTTGCCGCTGCCGACCTGGGGATGCATCCGGTCTATCTGGATCCGAAAGGCTCGCAGATCGGAAAGAAAGAGAGCATTGCCGATACCGCGCGGGTGCTTGGCAGAATGTTCGACGGGATCGAGTACCGCGGCTTTGAGCAGAAGCGTGTCGAGACCCTGGCGCAGTTCGCCGGGGTACCGGTTTGGAACGGTCTGACCAACGAATTCCATCCGACACAGATCCTGGCGGATTTCCTGACGATTCGGGAGCACTTCGGGAGCCTGCAGGGCAGAAAGCTGGTCTACCTCGGAGATGCGCGCTACAACATGGGCAACTCCCTCATGGTCGGCTGCGCCAAAATGGGACTGCACTTTGTCGCCTGTGCGCCGGAGAAGTATTTCCCGGATCCCGGGCTGGTTGCTGTCTGCCGTGAGCTCGCTGCGGAAACCGGAGCAGTTTTGGAATTTGATACGGATCCGCTTGCCGCGGTCAAAGGGGCGGATGTGCTCTATACGGATATATGGGTCTCCATGGGGGAGCCGGAATCCGTCTGGGAAGAACGCATTCACGATCTGCTGCCTTATCAGGTCAACGCGGCACTGATGGAGGCCGCGGGACTGCAGGCCCGTTTTATGCACTGCCTTCCCTCCTACCACGATCTGGAGACGGAAAACGGCAGGGAAGTATTCGAAAAATTCGGACTCACGGCGATGGAGGTCACGGACGAGGTGTTTGAAAGCCCGCAGTCCATCGTGTTTGATGAAGCGGAAAACCGTATGCATACCATTAAGGCGGTCATGGCGGCGACACTGTAAAGGCGCTGTCGGAAAGGGGAGAGAAGATGGAACGGGAGAAAGCCTGGCTGGTGCTCTCATCCGGGCGGGCCTTTGAAGGACTGCGCATCGGCGCGAAGTGTGAGTCCGTCGGAGAGCTCGTGTTCACCACCGGAATGACCGGCTATCTGGAAACCCTGACAGACCCGAGTTATGCCGGCCAGATCATCCTGCAGACCTTTCCTCAGATCGGCAACTACGGGGTAATCTCCCCGGACTATGAAGGAGACTGTTTCGCGCGCGGCTATGTCGTGCGCGAACTTTGCGCTGCACCGTCCAACTTCCGCAGCGAGGGCGGACTGGAGAGCTTCCTGCTGGAGCGCGGGATTCCCGGGATCTGCGGCGTGGACACCCGTGCGCTGACCCGTCTCATTCGCGAACAGGGCGTCATGAACGCAAGGATCTGCTCTCACATTCCGGAGGACCTCGAGAAGATCCGTACCTATGCGGTCAGGGACAGCGTATCGCTGGCAAGCGGAAAAGACATCCGGGAGATTGCACCGGAGAAAACAGACGGGCAGGCAGCGGAGAAACATGTGGTCCTGATCGATTACGGTGCCAAGCGGAATATCGTCCGTTGCCTGACCGGGCGCGGCTGCCGCGTGACAGTGGTCCCGCATGACACACCGGCGGAAACGGTTCTGGCACTGCGGCCGGACGGCATTATGCTTTCCAACGGCCCAGGCGACCCGGCGGAGAACCATTTTGAGATTGCGCAGATTGCTAAACTTGTCGGAAATGTGCCCGTGTTCGGTATCTGCCTGGGTCATCAGCTCTGCGCGCTGGCGATGGGCGGAAAAACCTACAAGCTGAAGTACGGTCACCGTGGCGCGAACCAGCCGGTGACAGACGGAAAGCGGACCTGGATTACGACGCAGAACCACGGCTATGCCGTGGACAGCGGGAGCATGAACGGTCGGGCTCAGCTCAGTTTCTGGAACGCGAATGACCGCAGCTGCGAAGGTCTGGACTATCCGGAGAAGCGCTGCTTCACGGTGCAGTTTCATCCGGAGGCATGTGCTGGTCCGCACGATACGGAGTTTCTTTTCGACCGCTTTCTGGCAATGATCGGGGAGGAGGGGTGACATGCCGAAGGACAAAGCCATACAGAAGGTGCTGGTCATCGGCTCCGGTCCGATTGTGATCGGGCAGGCTGCGGAATTCGATTACGCCGGCGCGCAGGCATGCCGCGTCCTTCGGGAAGAGGGCATTGAGACGGTCCTGGTAAACTCCAATCCCGCAACCATCATGACGGACAAAAAGCTGGCGGACGCGATCTATCTGGAACCGCTGACAGCGGAAACCCTCCGGAGGATCATTGAGAAAGAGCGGCCGGACGGCCTTCTTGCCGGCCTGGGCGGTCAGACCGGTCTGACGCTTGCCATGCAGCTGAGCCGTGACGGGACCCTGGCGCGCTGCGGCGTACGGCTGCTCGGCTCGGACATCGAGAGCATCGAGCGTGCCGAAGACAGAGAACGCTTCCGTGAAACCCTCACGGAGATCGGACAGCCGCTCATTCCATCTGCAACTGCCGTTGCGGTTGAAGAGGCCCTGACCATTGCCGACGGAATCGGCTATCCGGTGATCGTTAGGCCTGCCTATACCCTGGGCGGCAGCGGCGGCGGAATCGCGGAGAACGCGGAAGAGCTTGCCGTGATTGCCCGAACGGGCCTCGACCTGTCACCGATCACACAGGTTCTGGTTGAAAAGTGCATTTCCGGCTGGAAAGAAATCGAGTTTGAAACCATACGGGACAGCGCAGGCAATGTGATTGCCGTCTGTTCCATGGAAAACTTCGACCCTGTCGGCATCCATACCGGGGATTCCATTGTTGCCGCCCCGGCGCTGACGCTGGCGGACAGAGAATACCAGATGCTGCGCTCCGCTGCGCTGGACATCATCACTGCCCTCGGCATTGTTGGCGGCTGCAACTGTCAGTTTGCGCTGAATCCGAAGAGCTTTGAATACGCGGTGATTGAGGTCAACCCCCGTGTCTCGCGCTCCTCTGCGCTGGCTTCCAAGGCGACGGGCTATCCCATCGCGAAAATCAGCACCCGGCTCGCACTCGGCTACACACTGGATGAGATCAGCAATGACATCACTGGGAAAACCTGCGCCTGTTTTGAACCGGCGCTGGACTATGTGGTTGTCAAGTTCCCCAAGTGGCCGTTCGACAAATTCCCGCACGCCAGCCGCAGACTCGGAACCCAGATGAAGGCGACCGGCGAGGTGATGGCGATCGCCCCCACTTTTGAGATGGCCCTGATGAAAGCAGTGCGCGGCGCAGAGATTTCTTTGGATACACTCAATGCGCCGCCTCTTTCGGACGGCAGCGTGCAGGAGAGGCTTCGGCAGCAGGACGATTTCCGCCTGTTTACCGTTTTTGAGGCGCTGAAGAAGGGCGTTTCAGTGGAGGAGATCCATGCGCTGACGGGGATCGATCGATTCTTCCTCTGGAAGCTGCAGGCGATGGCAGACTTTGAGCATGAGATCGCGGGAAAGCAGATGACAGAGGCAGAGCTTTCCGCCGCTTACGGGCTTGGCTATACCGATCACGGCCTCACTGCGGTGCTCGGCGCCCGGCTCCCGGACGGGCAGAGACGCCAGGCCTCTTTCAAAATGGTCGATACCTGTGCCGCGGAGTTCGACGCGCAGACGCCCTATTTTTATTCGGTCTCTGAAGGAGAATGTGAGTCGCGTACCTTCCCCCGCAGCGGAAAGCCGGTCGTGATGGTGCTTGGCTCCGGCCCGATCCGCATCGGGCAGGGAATTGAGTTTGACTACAGCTCTGTCCACTGTGTGTGGACCCTGCGGGAGATGGGGTACGATGTCGTCATCGTCAACAACAACCCGGAGACGGTCTCTACGGACTACGATACGGCGGACAGACTCTACTTTGAGCCGCTCTATCCGGAGGATGTCTGGAACATCATTCAGGTGGAAAAACCGATCGGCGTGGTGGTGGCCTTCGGCGGTCAGACGGCGATCAAACTGACAAAGTACCTGACGCAGCTGCAGATCCCGATTCTGGGGACTTCCGCGGACAGCATCGACCTCGCCGAAGACCGGGCCCGCTTTGACGCACTTCTGGAGCGCTTCGGAATCCGCCGGCCCCGCGGCCGCGGGGTCAATACGCTGAAAGAGGCGCTGCAGGCTGCCGAAGAGCTCGGCTATCCGGTGCTGCTCCGGCCCAGCTATGTGATCGGCGGTCAGAATATGTGTATCTCCCGTGACCGGACGACGACGGAAAGCTATATGCGCGCCATCCTGGCCGGTGGCATTGAAAACCCGGTTCTGGTGGATAAGTACATGCCCGGGATTGAGCTGGAGGTTGATGTGATCTCCGATGGGACGGATGTGCTGATCCCGGGAATCATGGAGCATATCGAGCGGGCAGGTGTCCACAGCGGTGACTCCATCGCCGTTTATCCGCCCTATAACCTCAGCGACCGGTTCCTTCATCGCATCTGCGAAGTGTCGGAACAGCTGACATTGGCGCTCGGCACCAGAGGTCTGGTCAATATCCAGTATCTGATCTATCAGGATGAGCTTTATGTGATTGAGGTTAACCCGCGGGCATCCCGCACCGTGCCGTATATCTCGAAAGTCAGCAATGTCCCGATAGTGGACCTCGCCTCCCGCATTATGCTCGGGGCAAAGCTCGCGGACTTCGGCTACGGAACCGGGCTCTGGCGTACGCCCCCCTACTATGCGGTGAAAGTGCCGGTCTTCTCCTTTGAGAAGCTGACGGACGCCAACTCCCTGCTGGGACCGGAGATGAAATCTACCGGCGAAGTGCTCGGCATCGGAAGGAGCTTTGCCGAAGCCATATTCAAGGGGCTGACAGCGGCGGGTTTCTCGGTCCCAGTGGCGTGCAGCGGGGTTCTTCTCAGCGTGGAGACTGCTGATTATCAGGAGATCCTCGCCCTGGCGCGGCGCTTTCACGAGTTGGGACTGCGCCTCTATGCCACCTCCGGCACGGCGGAGGCGATCTCCGCACTAGGGCTCCCGGTCCGGTCGGTCTGTGATCTTCCGGCTCTTATTGATTCGGGCGAGATCGCCTATATTGTCTATACTGGGGCGGTTAGGGATGGCACCATGGGCGACTATATCGCCCTTCACCGCCGAGCCATGCAGCGTGGGATTCCCTGCCTGACCTCGCTTGACACAGCCAACGCGCTGGCGGACAGCATTGCGAGCCACTACAGTCAGAGCAATACGGAGCTGGTGGACCTCAACCGCATGCGCCGCTGGCGGCAGACGATCCCGTTTACCAAGATGCAGGACTGCGGCAACGACTATATCTTTATTGAGAACTTCGACAGCAACATTTCCTGCCCGGAATCGCTGTGCGTGTCACTCTGCCAGGCGCACTATGGAATCGGCGCCGACGGTATTGTCCTGATGGAACAGTCTGCCGTTGCTGACGTTAGAATGCGCAGCTTCAACCGGGACGGCAGCGAAGGCAAAATGGCAGGCAACAACCTGCGTTGCATTGCGAAATACCTGTATGACAAGGCCTATATCCGGACAGAAAGCATCACAGTTGAGACGGCCAGCGGGGTCCGGCGGCTGAAGCTGTACTGCCGGGACGGTCTGGTGAGTTCCGTCACGGTGGATATGGGGAGAGCGGAGCTGCGGACGGAGAAGGTGCCGGTCCGGAGTGAAGAGAAACGACTGATCGGCAGCCTGGCCGTGATCGGCGGAGAGGAATACCGGATTACCTGTGTTTCTATGGGCAACCCGCACTGCGTCGTGTTCTGTGACAGCATTGAAGCGCTGAATCTGCAGGAACTCGGTCCGAAGTTTGAATATGACCCGATGTTCCCAGAGCGCGTGAATGCCGAGTTCGTGCGGTTTGTCAGCCCGACGCTTCTCCGCGTCCGCGTCTGGGAGCGGGGAAACGGGGAGACCCTCGCCTGTGGGACTGGGGCCTGCGCTGCGGTGGTCGCCGCGGTGGAAAACGGATTCTGCAAGAAGGGGACAGATGTCCATGTGACGCTTCCCGGCGGAGAGCTGATCGTCAACTACCGTGACGGTCAGGTGCTGCTCACAGGCGGCGCTTCCAAAGTCTATGACGGAACCTTTGAGTACTGAGAAAAGCGAATAGAAACCCATGCTCAGGAGCCTGTTTTTTTCGGGCTCCTGTTGCATTTCAGGGGCGTTTGAATTATAATTGCCAATATGAAAAAATGGGGTTTGTTGTTCCTCGCTGTCTGCCTGCTGCTCTGCAGCTGTGCGCTTCCGGCGGGAGAAACTGAACAATCAGATATCATGCCCGAGGAGACACCCGTAGAGGCTGCCGAATACAGCGGCCTGCTCCGGATCACGGAGGTCATGGCCAAAAACCGGGCGACACTATGTGATGAAGACGGCAGTTTCCCGGACTGGATTGAGCTGGAGAATCTGTCGGACGAAGTGCTGTCCCTTTCCGGCTGGAGTATCTCCGATCGGCCGAAGGCCAGACGCCAGGCACTGCCGGATGAATTGCTTGAGCCTGGCGCGAGAACGGTTGTGTTCTGCAGGGACTTCGGCCTGTCCGCGGAGGAGACGGTTTCTCTGCTGGATCCGGACGGAAATACGCAGGATACGGTGTTCTGCGCATCCGCGGAGGAGGACCGGTCTCTGGCTCTCCGGCCAGAGGGGGTCTTTGCTGAGACTGTATGGGCGACACCGGGAGAGGCAAACAGCGCTGACGGTTATGATGCCGTCTGTATGGCCTCTGCGCGGACTTCCCCGCTCCTGATCAGCGAGGTGATGGTTGCCAACTCAAAGTATTCGCTTGCCAACGGACGGGTATGCGACTGGGTCGAACTCATTAATATTGGACCTGACAGTCTGAATCTGAACGGTTGCAGTCTTTCCGAAAGTCTGGATGATCCACAGCGCTGGGTGTTTCCGGATCTGGTCATCGCCGGTGGAGAGAAACTGGTTCTCTGCTGTGACGGTGATCGGTTGCCTTCCACTATCCACACGGACGGAAGCTGGTCCAATGCGGATTCCCCCTATGACCGCCTTCTCAATACCGGCTTCTCTCTGAGCGCGGAGCGTGAGACCCTGTTCCTCTTCGGACCGGATGGTACTCTGCTGGATTTTCTCGCTGTGCATGATGTGCCGCGCGAGGGGAGTGTAGGGCGCCGGACGGGAGAAAACGGCTTTTACTATTTTCCGGTCCCGACACCCGGTGAAACAAACGGATGGGGCGCCAGACGTATCTCCACCATGCCTGTCTGCCTGACGGAGGAAGGCCCTTATGATGGTGTGGACAGGGTACAGGTGGAGCTGCAGGCGGAAGGGGAGATCCGTTATACGTTGGACGGAACGGAGCCGGACGAGACAGCCGCGCTGTATACCGCTCCTTTCATCATTGAGAAAACGTGTGTGGTACGTGCCTGTTCCATGGAGTCCGGTGCGCTGCGCAGCCGTCCGGCGACCTTCAGCTTCTTCCTCAACGAGAGGCACACTCTTCCCATCCTGAGCCTTGCGCTGGATGACACGGCGACCTTCAGCCAGATGTATTCCTTCGGCATGAAATACCGGATGGTGGAAGCCAATCTCGCTCTCTATGAAGAGGGGAAGCGCTTTGGACAGGACTGTGAGCTCAGCATGAAAGGCTGGACCAGCCTGACCCTGCCGAAGAAGAGTATGGGCGCCGAATTCAAAGGCAGCACAGGCGGCATGCTGCACTGTGATATTTTCGGAAACGGAATTACGGATTATGACGCGCTCTCCATCCGCGCCGGTCAGGACTATAACTTTGCTTTTTTCCGGAACGAGATGTTTCAGGATCTCTGCCTGGAGGCATCAGACGAGCTGGTCACGCAATACAGCAAATACTGTGTCCTCTATATCAATGGCAGTTATTACGGAATCTACTGTCTGAAGGACGACATTGACGAACAGTTCTATGCCAACCACAGAGGCGTTTCTGCCGACAGCGTGGAGGGGTTCCGTTCGCCGTCAGCGATGCTCTCGGATTACTACAACATGGTGCAGAAGTACACGCAGTATCCGGATCTGCTCGCACAGGACGAAGTCTATCGGGCCTTCTGCAATGAGGTGAATGTCGATAACCTCATCGACTGGTATCTGTTTGAAGGCTATACCGCCAATACGGATACTCAGGGGAATCTCCGAATCTATCGCTCTTCCGAAATCGGAAACCGCTGGGACTGCGTACTGTATGATCTGGACTGGGCACTCTGGTACACGGAAGGCAATTTCAAGGTCCTCTTCAACAGCATCGGCAATGTCGGCTCAGAGATGCCGAAGCTGCTGCAATGTCTGATTCGCAACGCGGATTTCCGTGACCGCATGCTCAGCCGTTACGGGGAGCTGGTTCAGACCGTCTTTGCGGATGACTATGTTCTGGCGAAGATGGACGAGTATTGTGAGCTGCTGCGCCCTGAGCTGCCCCGGGACCGCGAGCGCTGGTACCTGACCATGGAGACGTGGGAGGGCCGTGTCGACCTGATCAGGGATATCATCCGCAGCGGCTATGCCAAAAAAACCGTGGACGAACTCTGCAGACAGCTGAGGGTGACGCCAGAGGAGCGTGTTCATTATTTTGGTGATATGTAATTCTGCAACAAGCTTGACATTCTCATAAAAAGGACTTCGGACCAATGGTTTTTTCAAGTCTGATCTTTCTGTATGCATTCCTCCCGCTGTCTCTGCTCTGCTATTTTCTCTGCAGATCCCTGCGGGCAAAGAATGTTTCCCTGCTGGTCTTTTCCCTGATCTTCTATGCCTGGGGTGAGCCGAAATATGTGCTGCTCCTGATGCTGATGGCACTGGTGGACTGGTTCTGCGCTCTGCGGATCGAAAATGCGGCACATACAGGAGGCCGCAGATTCTGGCTGATCTTCGCAACTGTGGTAGATCTTTCCCTGATCGGTTTCTTCAAGTACGCTGGCATGGTCTGCTCCATCTTCGGCACCGTGCCGGATTTTGTAGCGAGGATCGCCCTGCCGATCGGCATCTCATTCTATACCTTCCAGCTGCTGACCTACGTTGTTGATGTCTACAGGGGGGATGCTGCCGCGGAGCGTGCCTACTGGCATGTGCTCCTGTATGCGGCACTGTTCCATCAGTGCATTGCCGGTCCGATTGTCCGATACAACAGCATTGCCGACGAGCTGTTCGTTCAGCGTGCCGACGGGGAGGAAATGAGCAGCGGGGTCCGCCGCTTCAGTGTAGGACTCGCGAAAAAGGCGCTGCTGGCAAACCCATGCGGCGAGCTTGCCGACGCAATTCTTTTGAAGGATTCCGTTGCTTCTGATCCTGCGCTCTTTCTGGACAATCTCTCTTCTCTGCAGGGAGTCACGGTGCTTGGCGCCTGGATGGGCATGCTTGCCTTCATGCTGCAGATTTATCTGGACTTCAGTGCCTACTCGGATATGGCCATCGGCATGGGAAAAATGCTGGGCCTGCATTATCCGGAGAACTTCAACTATCCCTATACCGCGCGCTCCGTCACAGATTTCTGGCGCCGCTGGCATATGTCTCTGAGCAGCTTCTTCCGGGATTATGTGTATATCCCACTGGGAGGCAACCGCTGCTCGCCTGTGAGAAATATCTTCAATACCTTTGTCGTCTGGGCGCTGACCGGCCTCTGGCACGGCGCGAGCTGGAACTTTGTCTTCTGGGGACTCTATTACTTTGTCTTCCTGATGATCGAGCGGGCCTTCCTGAAAAGCAGGCTCGATAAAATGCATGTTCTGCCGCATCTCTATCTGCTGTTCGTTGTGTTCTGCGGCTGGATTCTGTTCCACTTCACCGATGTTCGTCTCGGCTGGACCGTGGTGCGCGGACTCTTCGGCCTGAATGGGAACGCACTGTCGGACTTTATTTCCGTCACGCTCCTGCAGAATAACGTCTTCCTCCTGCTTGCCTCCGTGCTTGCCTGCACCCCGCTGGTGCGCAATCTCTCAGACCGGCTTGCGGACTTCAGCATCTGGGAGGGCTGCCGGAGCAGTCTTGTGCCGGTTGTCCTGCTGCTGCTCTCTACATGCGCACTGGTCGGGGAGAGTTATAACCCATTCCTGTATTTCCAGTTTTAATCTGATTACCCCGGAAGTCTGTCTTTCATGAAAAAATACGAACACGAAAAACGAAATTTTAAACGTGAACACGAGCTGGAGTTGGCAGGACCGTTCCTGGTTGTGCTGTCTATCATGACCGTGATTGCCTTTCTCATTCCGCTCCGACCGGAAACCTCGATGCGGGAGCGACGTCAGCTGAAGGCTTTCCCGGCCTTCTCGGTCCAGACGCTTCTGAGCGGGGAGTATTTTGACGAGATCAACGCCTGGTTCTCCGACACCTTCCCCGGCAGGGAACTGATGCTGGAAATCTCGGACGAGATGGATTCTCTGCACGGCATTCAGAGCACGGAAGTCGCCCTGACACAGCCTTCCGGCGGTACGGACACTGACAATCTGGATGAGTTGCTGGCGCAGGCGGAAGCCGCTGCGGCGGAGCGGGAAGCACAGAAAGCGGAGACACCTACTCCGGCGGAGAGCTCTCCGGAGCCGACTGCAGAGCCGGAGGAAGTCACAGTTGATCCGGACGCTGTCATTGAAGACTGGGGCGGCCTGAACGGAGAAGAGGAAATGCTGATGTACAGCGGCATTGTCGTCATCGATGGGGCGATTTTTTCCCGCATGGGCTTTGAGCAGACAGCTGCCGACCACCATGTGATGCTGATGAACCGGGCAGGGGATGCGCTCGCAGAAAAGGGCATCCGCTTCTTCAATATTCCTGCACCCACCGGGATCAGCGTCATGCTTTCCTCGGAGATTCTCTCCGAACTCGGCAGCGCGGACCAGGGGAAAACTCTCCGCTATATGTTTGCGCTGGAAAATGACAACGTTGGCAAGGTGAATGCGTTCAACAATCTCCTCGCCCACAATGACGAATATCTCTACTATTACACAGATCATCACTGGACTGCGCTCGGCGCGTACTACGCGTATGAGGCCTTCTGCCAGACCGCCGGGTTCGAGCCCGTTCCCCTGAGCGAATACACAGAGCAGAATATGGGCGCCTTCGACGGAACTCTGGCGCACTCCGTCGCCTCGAATAAGATCAGGCAGGACGAGATGATTGCTTATGTCCCGCCGGGCAATATCCGGATGGAGATCGCGGCTTATCCCAATGCGACCACGGTCATCATCGACAAGAGCAACGATCACCCCAGCACCAAGTATAACTGCTTTATTAACGGGGATAACCCGCTGACAATCATCACCAACGACGATCTCCCGGACGCACCGGACTGCCTGGTGATCAAGGACTCCTTTGGCAATCCCTTCACGGTTTATCTGACACAGCATTACCACCGCGTAATCGTTGTGGACTACCGCTATACCTCAGAAGCAGTGAGCGTTCTGGCGGAAAGACATGGAGTGCAGGATGTGATTCTGGTGCAAAGCATCGGCGTGAGCCAGACACGGACGGCCCAGTATCTGCTTGACAACCAGATGCGGTAAAGGAGGGCGGACACATGAATCGAACCTGTTGGAAGATGGGCATCTGTTTTCTTCTCGTCTGTGCGCTGTTTCTGCCCTTTGTGCCGACTGCGTCGGCGGAAGAGGGCGGAGCGGAAGCAGGTCTGAGGGCGGTGGAAGCGACTGGGGATGCGCACTACCTGGTGCTGCCCGAGGATGAGGAATATCTGGATCCCTTTCAGCAGCGCTATGTCCGTGCCCTGATCGGCCCCTGCGCACCGGTGGAGCGTGTGCCTTGGCGCCGCAGCGGCAGACTGCCGATGCCATTTGCCTATGATGGGGTGCGGGCTACGGTGGTAGCGAAACACGATGAGATGTCCCTGATCCTCTATCTCTCCAACTCCAACCGTCTGCGTGCAGGCTGGATCCGAACGGTGTTCCTGACAGACGAGTATCCGGGGACCTTTCTGACAATCGGCGAGGAAAAAACCGGGGACGATGTAATTCCGGAAGTGCCGATCAGCTGGTCACGACGCAGTTTCCTGACCAGTGCGCAGAATTATTCTATTCTGGAAGAGCCGGTGGAAAACTGTGTGAGCTTTACGCTGGATTATCAGCTCATCAGTGAGAATACCGAAATCCACAGCAAAGTTTTGGGCCCGCGTACGGTCTATGTCAACAGCGGCACCGAGTGGATCGAGATCGGAACCTTCGACTATCCGGAACTGGGACCGGTCCTGGTGCAGGTCAACCTGCCCGAACCGATGACAGTTGCCGCCATCGGAACCATCGCGGACTGTGAGGAACCAAACGTGTTCTACTTCCGCCAGTATGCGATCGACTTTCAGACTGTCTCCGACTGAAGTGATCCATATCCTTTTTTCCTAATCGCCTAACGAAAAACCGTTATTCAATACCAGTGAGACCAGGAGATTCTTGAAAAATTGAAAACATAAGGAGCTGTTATCATGGAAGAAGCAATGACTGCGGTCAGTGGTGTGATCAGTCTTTTTTCTTTGGTGCTTTGTGTTGCAACTCTGGTTGCGATGTGGAAGATTTATGCGAAGATGGGGCGGCCCGGCTGGGTTTCCCTCATTCCGCTTTATAACAGTTATGTGCTGTTTGAGGAGCTTACCGGAAACGGCTGGAATATGCTGCTTCTTCTGATTCCGTTCTATAATATTTACCTTGCGGTTAAAATTCAAATCGACCTTGCGCACGCGTTCGGCCAAAGTACGGTTTTCGGATGGGGACTGGCGTTGTTGATGCCGATTTTTCAACTGATTCTCGGTTTTGGGAGCGCGGTTTACAGAGGAAGTGCGTATTCCACCGGACAGAAAGCTGCATCGCGGGTTCCGCCAACAGTAAATAACACGGATGATCAGCGACAGATTCCTCCGACCTTTGCAGAACCAATGCACACTTTTTTGCTTCAGGGTGCAGCAGGCAGCTATCAGGGACGGTATCTGCAGTTGCAGTCAGATATGAGCATGGGAAGAGCCTCGGATAATGGGATTTCCTTTCCGGCCAATACTCCGGGGGTCAGCTCCCATCATTGCATGCTGCGAGTATACAATGGCACACTGTATGTGGAGGATCTCAACTCTTCTTACGGTACCTATATTAATGGCGCGCGTATTCAGGCAAACCAACCGGTTCCAGTAAAACCGGGCGATCGCATCTCTTTAGGCTCTGCAAGGGAGACTTTTTTGATTGGCAGGAGATCGTAAACCGGAACAAATGGGTGAAATGTTTTCTCGGGTTGATTAATTCCACAAGATCTGAGATCAGTTGGTGATGCTTTTTTGGATATTTTAGAAATAGGCGTTGCATTTTCTGCTGGTCTATCGTATAATTTATTAAAGATTTGTTAATAAAAGCAGGCAGATTGCTTTCTGCTTATGGAGAAGATGGAGGGAGGCAGATTTATGAGCATGGAACCCCAAAAAGCAAAAAGGGCTATTATTATTACGGCAGTGATTGCTGTGCTTCTGTTAGCAGTGTGTGTGCTGCTTTTACTGGAACCGTGGAACGCGAAAAAAACGAGTCCGGATCCTTCACCGGCTGTAGTCACAGCTGTCATAGTTGGGGATACACCGACGCCGACGCAGAAGGACAAGGGGCCGGGATCCCATGATTTGGTTGGTGCCAGTGATCAGCTTCAGTATCCAAAAGAAGACAGCTATCTCGACAGTTATCAAAGCATGACAATCCATGTTGCCAATGCCAATTATACTTATCTGACTTACCGACCGGAAAAATGGCAGCATACGGTGGATGGCATCATGCGTATTGATAACGGAACAGTCGTTACGGCTCTCGCCCAGGAGAATGGCTTTACGCTGGTTAAGGTTCAGGATGGTGTCGTTGGCTGGGTGGAGACACAGAATCTGGAAGCGCACTGATATAAAGTTCTTTATAGATCAGCTGCATGATGTGAAAGAGATATGATTAAATCCCTAATAGTAGGCATTTTGCTGGGCTCTTCCCTGTTGATTCTGGGCATTGGAATAAAGAAACTGATCCCTGGAATTGTGGCAATGCTGCTGCAGCTTGTCGTCAGCCTGCTGTCCTCTCCAATTTCTTTTCTCTTCTTTCTGATATTTGCGGTTATCCTTTTCATTGTCGAGATTCCGGGACTTGCAGGCCCCGGGCGGACTTCGGTTCCTCCGACGTCACTGACTCCGGAGCCGTCCAGACCACCGCAGAAAAAGAGTCCGGGCTATCGGATAAGCGCGATCCAGGGACCGTTAAACGGGATGTCATATGAGCTGTCTGCCTGGAAGCAGACGCTGACATTTGGAAGGGAAAACTGTGATGTGCTGTTTCCGGGAGATACACCCGGCGTGGGCAGGCACCATTGCCGTGTTTTCCTGCGCGGTGGAGAGCCTTATCTGCAGGATAATCAGTCCAGTTACGGTACATTCCTGCTGGATCCGGTTCGTAGGCTGAGTCCGAATGAGGCAGTATTGCTACACAACAATACAAGGTTTTGCCTTGCGCGAAAAGATATTGTGTTTACAATTACTAGAATATCATAACATATACAGGAGGGTAACAACATGGCTTTCGGATCCAAGAAAAATCAGAACAACAATTTCGTAGAGAGTTACGGAAAAACAGAACCGGTTCCCGGCGGAGAATTCATGGGAGGCGTTGGTGGCTTCGGCAATGACATGGGGGGCGTTGCCATTGATGGCGTGTCCAAGACGATGCCGGCTACGAGCGGATTAATCGACACGGACGTTCTCTTCGGCACGACTCCTCCCGCTGCTTCGGGAGGCGGATTCGAAGAATATGGAAAGACCGTTCCTGCGCAGTCAATCATGAGTGACACCGGGGAAACTGTACTTCCCGTCGTAGGCTGGCTGGTATGCATTCGCGGCGTCAACATCGGAAAAGAGTTCAGAATCCATTCGGATTATAATTATGTAGGCAGTGTAAAAGGCGATATCGTAATCCCGGGTGATGCAAAGATCAGCAAAGAGGATCATATGCTCATCACTTACGATTCTGAGAGCCGTTCCTTCTATGTCAGCCCTGCAAAAGGCGCAAATATTATTCGTTTGAACGACAAAGGCCTTGTCGCACCGGCAGAGCTCAAGAATTATGATGTTATCCGTACCGGAGATTCAACCTTTGTGTTTATTGGATTCTGCGGTGAGCAGTTTAACTGGGAAAACGACGCAAACTAATGGTAAAAATGGCTACAATCGCTCGCACGGCATCCGATCCTTTCAATGGACATAATCCGCCTTCCTTTCCGGCAACAACTCCAGATCTGAATCCGGACAACGACTTTGATGACCATTCCTCTTTTGCAGGCAATGCGGGAGAGGAAAATACGGACGAAGGCGCTGTTAATGAAAATGAGTTTGGAGATGAGGAAGAAACTAATAATGAGGAAGAAAGCATCTCCACATTTGAGACGGACCCTGCTCCGGAACCTGTTTATGTGACAAGCAATCCTGAATTGCCGTTAGCTTCGACATTGGAAGCACCGGGCTTCGCACTTGGACTGTTGGTCGGCGTGTTGGCGGCAGCGATATTGGCAACCGCAGTTGCATTGCTGATCAGAAGGCTTCGTCACGGCCGTCCTGTGTCAGGACGCTCTGTCAAAGCGGTCAGTATTCAGGGGGTTGGCGCACGCGAGAACCAACAGGATGCCGTATACCTCTCCGATACTGCGCTCTTCGATCAGCAGGGTCTGCTACTCTGCGTTGCCGACGGAATGGGAGGACTCAGCAACGGGGCTATCATCAGCAGCACAGCGGTTTCGGCGGTTTCAAACACATTCGTGAAAGCAAACAAATCTGATCCGAATCGACTGCTGGTGCAGATGCTGCAGGCAGCTGCTTCCTCTGTAAATACAATTCTTGCCCCGAATTACGGAGCGGGCGGAACAACGCTGCTGATTGGCTATCTTCAGGCGGGAATGTTCTGGTATTGCTCGGTAGGGGATAGCAGAATCTGTCTCTGCCGGGAAGGCGAACTGATCCATCTGAACCGACGGCATGTGTTTGAAGATGAACTTTTGCTTACGCATGTCAACGGAGGAGACTTGACGTATGATCGAGCGAAGACCTATGAAAAACGCGGCGCTTTGACCAGTTATCTCGGGATGGGGCCTCTGAAATATATGGATCTTCCGGACAGCTGTGTGCGCACACATAAGGGGGACCGCTTTATCCTGATGAGCGATGGCGTTTTCAACACGCTTACCGATCAGGAGATTGTAAAGCTGCTTCGCGGTAAAACCGCAACCTTGCCGGAGAGACTCAGTTCGGAAGTGGAGAGCAGGAAGGTCAAGTTCCAGGATAACTACAGCGCTGTCGTTGTGGAAATCTGTTAGTAGAATACAAAACACTCAGAATAATAGTGAAAAGAGAGAAGAGTCATGAAAAGAAAAAACGTTATCAGAATCTTTGCGTTGATCCTTGCCCTCATAGTAATGCTGCCCGGCACTGCTGCGCTGGCTTCCGGTGACAAGAGCAGTTCAAAGAATGTTTTCACAGAGGCTAAGAATGCTGTAGTTCGTGTTGCGTCTATTTATAATGATGGCGATTCTATGGCAACCGGCAGCGCATTCGGCATTGGCCCCAAAGGAAGTTCACCGGAGTATTTCGTCACCAATGCACATGTTGTTATGGATGATGACGGAGGCGTGGCGGAAAAGGTTTATATTCTGCTCGACAATACGGCGATCAAAGTATATTATAACATTTTGGATGAACAGTATTGGGAAATCAATGATGCACGAGTTGTGGAGTGTACGGTTGTAAACAGCAAGAGCCTGTCTCTTTATCCCGATGTCGCTGTTCTGCATGCGGAACGCCCCATCAGCGACAGAAGCTGCCTGCCTCTGCATTCCGGAAAGGAAGTAGAAGATGCGGAAAAGATTTATGCGCTCGGCTACCCTGCTCTGGCGGATGACCTGACAGCCAGTGTCGGTCATTTGGAGGCATCTTACGCAATTGCCGCAACTCCGGATGCAGTTGTGCTTCAGGATGGGATTGTCTCCATGATTACAAAGAGTGAACTGTTCGGCTCATCTGACGTGATCGTTCACTCTGCTATGATCAGCCCGGGTAACTCCGGCGGTCCGCTGCTCGATGAAAACGGCGCGGTTGTCGGTATTAATACATACCGCATCAGTGAAGAGAGCGCCCAGCATAATATCTCCATCTTTATTGACTATGCCCGCGAGATCCTTGATAACAACGGCGTAACCTATTGGGAATATGAACCGGAAGGACTGAACATCAAGACAGTTATTCTGATCGGCTTAATGGCGCTGATTGTGATTGCCGCGGTACTCCTGATTCTGAATTTCCGCAAACGCAGCAAGAAGTATGAGGCAGAGAAGCAGGCAGAAGCGGATTCGCATGAGCTCCGCCTGCAGGGAGTCTCGGGAACATATGAGGGCCGCCGATTTGAGATTAAAGCGAATGTCACGCTTGGACGTGCGCCGGATAACAGCATTGCATTTCCGACAGATGTAAAGGGAGTCAGCTCTCACCATTGTGCGATCATTCGTAACGGAGATCAGATCTATGTCAAGGATATGGGCTCTACCTACGGGACCTTTATTAACAACAGCAAAAAGTTGGAACCAAACCAGACTGTCTCTGTCAACGTGGGCGATCGGATTTCTCTTGGATCTGCTGTCGAAACCTTTATGATTACCCGTAAAGGCGGAAAGATCTGATATTTATTGGAGAAATCCACAAGCTGAGGTGAGTTATGGCAGATCTTTACGCAAGAAGTGAAGCTCCCCAAGTACCGGCTGTCATGGACAGCAGGCAGGCTTTCCTTCCGAATGGCTATCGGCTTCTGAGCCCCAGAACGCGGCAGGAATATCAGATTATCCGGACGCTCAACAATGGAGGTTTCGGGATCACCTATGAGGGAACTGCCACGGCTACCGGGATGAGGGTTGCGATTAAGGAACTGTTTCCTGCCGGTGTAGTCATGAGAAATCCGGATTACACAGTTGCAGATATCGGACAGGAAGGTGTGTTCGAAAAGATGAGCAGCAGCTTCCTGAAGGAAGCAAATGTGCTTGCCTCTCTGCGGGATATCTCTTCGGTGGTGGATATATACGATTACTTCAGCGCAAATAACACGGCTTATTATGTCATGGAGTATATCTCCGGCAGCAACCTGCTTGATGTAATCCGTCGCCAGGGACCTTTGAACGTGCAGGAGTATCAGCCTCGTTTCCGCCAGCTCATGCGGGACATTGAGAGCTTTCATAACCGCGGTGTTATTCATCGTGATATTTCACCGGATAATATCATGCTGACGTCTGACGGACGTTTTATAATGATCGACTTCGGTTCTGCCCGCAAGTATAACAGCGGGCAGAACCTGACGATCAATGTGAAACAGAATTTTGCCCCGATAGAGCAGTACAACGAGAGTGGGCAGGGAACTTTTACCGATGTTTATGCGCTTGCGGCGACCATGTATTACTGCTATACCGGTAAGGCAATCAGCAGTGCGCTCTCCCGACTGAGACGAGACGACCTGCTTTCACCGGTAATGTTTGGTGCCAAACTGAATCCTGCGCAGGAACAGGCATTATTCAAGGCGCTGGCGGTGAGGCCTGAAAACAGATTTCAGACAATGCAAGAGTTTGAAGATGCCTATTTTCAAAATGAGCCGGGACCGAATCCTCAGGATCTGCCGATTCATGACGATAGACCGGCACAGATAAGCGGTAGCCTTCAGGAGGCAATCCTGAAATCCTGGAACAATTTAATCGAGGAACCGGTTCTCCCGATTCTGAGCGGCGCATTTCTGCTTGCGGCGCTTATTGCGCAGCTTTTCCTGTGATCATATAAACGGTTGACGGGAAACTGTGCGCAGTCCCATTCTTTTTCCCGCCTCAAACGGCGGGAAAAACCGTATCATAGGAACCGGATGGAGGATAAGCATGAAAAAAAGAATGCTGATATTGATCTGTATTTTGCTTTTGGTCCCGCTGCTCTGCGGCTGTCAGAGCAAGGCAGCAAAAACGGTTGATCAGGAGATTTTAGCGCTCGGGGATATAACGCTGAGCCGTAAAGATGCCGTCGAGGAAGCAAGGGCTAATTATGACCGGCTTCCCGGAAAAGATAAAAAAACAGTTAAGAATGCGGAGCTGCTGGTTAAAGCGGAAACAGATCTGCTTATTCTTCAGGTGGAAGACGCAATTGAGAACATCCCACGTATCTCTTTGGAGGTAAAAGAAACGTTGGATGAGATCCGAAGCATGTACGAGCGTATTCCTGTTGACAGACAGCCAGAGGTAACAAACTATTCCAAATTGCTGCGGGCGGAAGAGGGCTGGAATGTGGAGGCCTACGCTGAGGCGCAGCGTCTGGAGGCAGACCGTTGCCTGGCCGAAGCCTATCAGATTTATTCCATGCTCCCGGATGACTATGAAGACACGCATGAAAGAAAGGAAGCGCTCGCCGAGCCGATTCTCCTTGCACGCCGCCGCGCACTGCTTTTCGGCAACTGGGTATGGGACGGAGAGAACGCGGAAGCATCAAACGGAATAACCTATGCTGCCGATTTTACCAGTTTTTCATTTTATCAGGCAGATGCTGCAACGGCTTTGGAAATGGGACTATATGAAGAGACTTTTGCGGCAGGCTATGACGCCATTCGGACAGATTTGGAAGCTCGGGCATCGGGCGCGCTTGAGACGATGTTTCCGAAGGTCGGGGACTGTATGGGGCAGCTCGCTGTTGAATCCAATGTGATTTACAATGATACGGTGTTCGATGAAGAAAATGAAGTGTTGACGGTAACGGATATCTATACTTCGTCTTCCGGCAGCACCATAAACAAAGCATATGCAATGGACTTCCATCTTCAAAAGGACGGTGTCCTGCGGGTGGAGGTTACGTTGGCGGAAAGAAATAAGGACGATATTACTTTCTCTCTTTACTATACAAAGCAGTAGGCAGAAGCAGACAATACAATTGAAAATGGAACGGGAGATTTGAGTCTATGGCAAAGTTTTGTCCGTATTGTGTATCCAAAATCGAGATGGGGAACAGTTGCCCCTACTGTAATTATGCCCGCACATACAGACCGATGCCGCATCATCTGCGGCCGGGTACTCTCCTGCATAACAAGTATCTGGTGGGACGCGTGCTCGGTGAGGGCGGTTACGGTATCACCTATGTCGGACGTGATTTGACGCTGGATATGAAGGTCGCGATTAAGGAGTATTACCCCAATGGGATGGCAGGCCGCACGGCGACGGTTTCCAGTACCATGTCGGTAGTGAACTGGAGCTTTGACGAGGAATTTAAAAAGGGAAAAGAGCAGTTCATTTATGAGGCGCAGAACATGGCGAAGCTCGACAAGGAAAGCGCTGTTGTAACCGTCCGCGACTTCTTTGAAGAGAATAACAGCGCTTATATCGTGATGGAATTCGTTGAAGGGCAGGATCTGAGAACCATTATTCGGGACACACAGAAACCGATGGACGCAAAAGAGCTGCTGCCTTTAATCGAACCGCTGTTCAGTGCGCTGGGGGAACTGCACAATCTTGGACTTATCCATCGTGATATCAGCCCGGATAACATCATGATCGAAAACGGTCGTGCGCGCCTTATTGACTTTGGCTGTGCCAAAGAAACGATCGGAAATCGGGACGCGGAAGCTGTCCTGAAACACAGCTTCTCGCCAGTCGAGCAGTATGAAAATAGGGATATGGGTCCGTGGACAGATGTCTATGCCATGGCAGCGACCATCTATTACTGTATCACGGGCAGACGTCCCCCAAAAGCGACAGATCGTCTGATCAAAGATGAACTTGCAAGTCCCAATTCGCTTGGTGCAAAGCTGAGCGCC
The DNA here is from genome assembly GCA_017448455.1 of Oscillospiraceae bacterium. Lineage (GTDB taxonomy): Bacteria > Bacillota > Clostridia > Oscillospirales > Oscillospiraceae > Limivicinus. Next base: position 52,603 of record JAFSLL010000133.1, read on the forward strand.
AAACAGGAACGCGCGCTGATGAAGGCCCTCGCCATCAGAAGGGAAGACCGATATCAGAGCATGCAGGAGTTCGGGAAAGACCTCTTTGTTCATCGGAATATCTATAAGCGAATCGCGATCGCTGCTGTCGCGGTTGCGCTTCTTGCTACGTCAGCATTTTTGCTTTTTAAACCCGACACACAGGTAGAGGTTCGCCATATTAAGGACTCGAATACAGTGACACAGACACTTGGTATTCACGATGATGGCTTGAGCAAAGATGAGATGGCAGTATTGGAACAGATGACGGAGATTTTAAAAAAAGGATCGCTCAGCAAGTCAACCGAACAGCATTCGTCGTATTATGTATTTCCGGTAACCAATGAAACGGAATATAAAATGGACAATATGGCGCTACGCCTCCAACTGTATAACAATGATGGCGCCGTAATAGAGAATACGGTGGACAGTATCTCGGAATGGGAATCCGGAAGCAGCTATGTGGCACGCTTTTATTATTATGGCACTCCTCCTGCAAGGGCGGAAATCCGTGCAGTAATCAAGATGGAAGATACTTATCTTCAGACAGACTATATTGATATTCCGCTCAGCATTGAAGACGCCGAGATCCCGATCAGTCTGACATTTGTCGGAGACCTGCCAAAGACAGTGAGCTATCAGGGTTACAACCGAACATTGACATACAGCATCTCTTCTTTCACGGTAGATGTCAGTACCTGGTATGGTTCCGGCGACGGTTACAGCGGTTCTGTTTATTTTGGCGGGACATACGAAAGCGGGCCGGATAATGACTGCGGCTACGTGAATTACCGTGTAACAGACGCTTCCGGTGTTGTCTATGATTCCGGAACCGTGAGTTTCCCAAAAATGAGCGCGGGCGAGCGCTTTGAAAACTCGCGAATCTATATTTCGGGCCTTACTCCGGGAGACTATTATCTGGAATTGACTGACTATTCCTACTAAGGAGCCGTTCACATGAAGAAGATAATATGCTTTACACTGTTGCTGTGTATGCTGTTGACGGGATGTGGGATGGGTGGCGGTAAAGTTCACTCTCCTTTTCTTACAGAATCACAACGGGGAGAACTGGAAAAATCCTTGTCAGATAGTTTGCGGATTGTCTATGAGCCGGAAAACCCGGATAGAGCTACTCTGTCACTGCGAAATGAATCGGGATATCGTTTGAATGACATCTCTATGGTAGACTTGCAGAGCCACATCCAGCTGTTTTATCTTGCAGATTTTCCGGTAGGAGAAGAACTGCGGATCCCGTGCTACAGCGAGGACGACTGGGAAACGGTGAAGAACCATACCTTGTCTGTGAACTATACGATCGGAGACTACAGCTACTATACGGAGAATATCACTACGGAGATTGTTTCAGAAGAAAACGCGGGTGCTCCGGATCTGAAGCTGAGTATGAGCACAGTTGACGGAGAAATCACACTTTCCAATCATGAAACGAAGGAGTTTACCGTTGGCAATGAGATTGATGGCATCTCCGCTTTCAGAGTATATTCCGTGACAGCAGAAGGCAACTATAGTGAGTATGAAGGTCAGTATTCTTCTCTTGAACTTATGCTGGAAGGGCGGGAGCCTGCCGGATATATGAATCTGATCATCAAACTGATTGATGAAAACGATTTGGTCCGCGCAGTTAGCAGCGCATATTTCAGTGACGGCACAGCCAATGTCTATTTTTTCTGCTCACTGCAGCCGGAGTTAAGTTATCGTCTGCAGTTTACGGAATTGGATTGAGGAGGTACGATAGGATGCGAATCAGACCAATTCTGTTATCGCTGTTGCTCTTGAGTACTATGCTCTTCCTTTTGGCAGGCTGCGGCGGTTCGACAGTTCAGACAGATTCGGAAGAGACCGTAATGGACAGTGTTTCCTTCAGCAATACAAAGTTCTCCGACTCTGAGCTGTCCGAGCAGGAAAAACAGATGATGACAGATGTAGAGAAAATGTTGGCGGATATTCGCGTTTTCCCGACGGGGGACAGCTATTATCTGGAAATGTTTGCAGAAAATACAACATCTTACGATCTGCGGATCTCTTTTTATCTGCAGGCCTTAAACAGTGATGGGATAATCTGCGGCAGCAGCAGTTTTTTCCTGGATGAGTGGAAAAGCGGTAGCAAATTGGACAGACGCATGGGTGTTTCTGCAGATTATGAAATATCAGATGTCAGAATCTCTGCGGATTATGTGAATGCCTCCAGCTGGTATCATACAGATTTGATAAGACCGGTTTTTGAAAAACAGTCAGAAGAAAACGGCAGTGTCCATATTCAGTTAAAACAGGAGCTGCCCTACACTTTCAGTGTCAAGAATTACTCCGCTACACAGCGTTTCACACTTACTGATTTTTCTGTAAAATCCAAGTCCGGTTATTACAGCATCAACATGATGATTCGCAAGGACTCTGCTTTCTCGGATGAGTATACACTCATGGAGTATAGACTGGTAAGAGATAACGGTGTTGTGGCCACAGATGGATCGGTGAGCATCTCCTACTTGGAACCGGGCGAGACGATGCTGGTCACAGACAATTATATAGAGCTTGACCCGGGGGATTATTATTTCGAGATTTTAGAGAGCAGCTGAGATGATTTAATAAACCGAGAGGCAGCCATAATAATGAATCTAACGAGGTGGTCAGCATGTGGATATGCGCAAAGTGTCAGGCAGTTAATGTAAGCAAAGAACCGCGTTGCAGAATATGCGGTGCTTTACCGGGAGACGATTCGAATGTGATCACATCCGCTGTTCCGATCCCAGCTGATGAAGTCCCCGCTGAGATAGAAAAGCAGATGTCAGTGCGTCCGACTGCGATAGAGACTCTGCATGGGGAGGAAGCGGCGGAGCCGGAAAAGGAAGAACAGCTGAACCCGATGAATGTAAACGCCTCCAAACCGGAACCTTCTTCGGCGGCGGATATCCCTGAAACGGTTCCTGATCTGATAGAAGTTCCGGAAATAATACCGGCAGTGGTAGACATACCGGACAGTCTGATTCCGGGAAATGTTTCAAGTGAGAGCTCCAAGCCGAAAGAAGAGAGTCGCCCTTCGCTTACAGCCAGGATTCCGGGGTCTCCGCCGGGAAAGCGTGTCGGACCGATCGCATCCTATCAGCCGGCTCAGAGCAGCAGGCAGAATAGGATAGAGGAACTTGAAAAAACCTCACCCGCATATGTGACTTACAGGAATCAGAGCGCTCCAAAGGTCTCCCAGGTTTCAGCTGTGAATACTTCTCAGGCGAACGGATTCCGACCGTCAGCGCCTCCTCAGGACTCCTATAGCCGAACAGCTCCGATTTATTCAAATCAGAGACCGGACAATTATCATGCGACCGAACCTGTCGGCGGCGGATTTGCAGGCAATATATCGCCTGTGAAACAAAATGCAGGGAAGAAGCCGAAAACGGGATTGATTGTAGGCGTGATTGCAATTGCCGTGGTCCTGGCAGTCGTTGCTGCCTTGTTGCTGAGGGTCACGCATCAAGTGACGGTTTTGGAGAACATTCCCTGCACATTGGATGAATCTGTCAGGCTCGGGAAGGTAATCAATACAGAATTTTTTGATGAGACCGGGAAACAGGCTTCTGAAGTGACAATTCAAGACGGGGCAGTGACAGCGCTGGTTCCCAATGGAAGCGGAAGTGCTGAGTATACTGTGGTCAATGGCGCCGTTACTGAAGTCCGGAATCTCGACGGCAGTGGTAGAGCCTCCAGCACAGTTGCCTATCAGGAAGGAACTCGCGTGGAAACGGAGTTGAACACTGCCGGAGAAGCACTTCATGTCGAGACCTATGACAGCACGGGCGAGCTTCTCTCCGAACAGAACCTGCTGGAAGATGGATCCGTACAACATCTGAACTATAAAAGAGGTCTTGTAGCCTCTGAGACGGTGGTTGACCAAAACGGTAAACGTCTTTATGAGATCACATATGAATACAGCGGACAAACACTGATCAGGAAAGAGCGTTACGAAAACGATCAGCTGGTTCTGGAAGAGGAGTATAACGATGACGGCGTGATCAAGAACGCGGTTTATTATGCAAACGGCCTGGTTACGCGTACTGAACAGTATGATGAGGACGGCGATCTTGAACACAGTGAGGAAACCGTCTATGACGCCAATGGCAATCGCGTCAAAAAGATTACTTATGACGCCTGGCTGCCCTGCTACAGCACAGGGGATTACTACTATTCCGGTTCCTGGGGGGTTCCGGTTTATAAACCGTATTCTGAGGTGTTGAACTGCACCTCCTTTATGCTCGCATTCAAATATACAATGGTGAATTCCAACTGGTTGGGCAGACATATTGTTTTTGCGCGGGTCAACAACAGCTGGACTACGGTTGGTGAAATCTATATCAACGATCTGAACACCTGGTATACCATAGAGTATGAAACCCAAAAACCGGCCAAAGTTGACGGGATCGCATTGCGACCGGCTACAGCCTCAACAGAATCATATTCTCTGTCTTATGTCCTCGGGGATGTCGTATGTGAAACGAGCTATTAATCAGAAAGCAGGTTCCTTTGATGATCGGTTATAAGGGAAAACCTGACAGGAGAGTAGGACGGCCAAGAGTTACTGCTGGACAAGAGGGACAATAGTGATGTTAATTGATTCTTTTCTCTATACTTCCCAAGGCGGAAGAGAAGAAAACCAGGACTGTGTTGGCAGAGAGCTGAATGAGAACGCAGGACTCTTCGTTGTTGCGGATGGGCTCGGCGGTCACCAGAAAGGGAGGCTTGCGTCTAAAACAGTTGTGAACAGTCTCCGAAAAGCATGGAAAGAGGAACCGTTCTGTGATGCGGACGGGATCCTGAGCCGGATCGCTGATGCGAATCAGGCGGTGCTCAGACTGCAGGAAGAGCAGAACTGTAATGCCAAAAGCACAGTTGTAGCGCTGGCAATTGACGGGGAACGGGCGGTCTGGGCTCACACGGGTGATTCTCGTTTGTACAGCTTTGGGTTTTGGGCTGTTCATCCTTTGACAGAAGACCATTCTGTCGCGTATAAGAAATACAAGGCGGGGGAAATCCGCAAGGATGAGATTGCAAAAGACGAGGATCAGTCAAGCCTCCTGAGAGCGCTGGGGAATGAAAACAGATGGAACCCGGATATCGGAAAAGCAGACAACCTGAAAAAAGGGACCGGTTTCCTGTTATGCAGTGACGGTTTTTGGGAATATATCCGTGAAGAAGAAATGCTGAAAGATTTCCGCAAAGCTCATGACTCGGAAGATTGGGCGGCGCGGATGATGGATCGGGCAGAACCCCGCTTTGGGAAGGGAAACGACAATTTTTCCCTTATTACAATCATACTTCGATGATGAATCGAATTTTGCACATGTCTCAGAAAATTTCAGAAAAACCGGAAACGGGGGACAGCCTGTCCCTCGTTTCCGGTTTTTGGTGCGTATTTTAATGTATCGTGAGAGTGGGAAAAGGTACTGTTATCGTTGAAAGATCGGGGAGCTGAGGTCTACCACCATCATGGGACGAACAAGGATAGTTTTTCGTAATGAGGGGAGCTCATAATGCAGACCGTTTCCGTCCACAATATCTGCATCAAAATAGGTTTTCCCGGGAGACCGCAGCCACCATTCGTGTGTGTTTGCGGTCTCCTTGGCGTTGGCATAGGCAGTGGGGGCACAGGTGCGTTCATACTCGCTCCAGAAGAAGGACCAGGCTTCCCGGTAACTCATGAGAAACAGCTTGTCTTCTGTGTTATTGCCGGGGCGGACATCGTAATACCACTGGCTTTTGGAATTGTCGACGGTTGTTGTGACAATTGCCTGCTTTTCCTCTGTGTCGAAAGCCGCATCATAGAAATCGCCGTTCAGCCATGTGCGAAGGTCAGAACCTTCCCACATCATCTCAACTTTCGGCGTGTGATACGGCAGTTTGTCAAGCCCGCACAGGCTGATCAGAAGACTGTAGTCACCGTATGTATCCAGAACAAGCCAATCGATGTTTTCTTTCCCGTTTTCTTCACTGTTGTCCTGCTCATATTGACCGAAGCGGACAATGTTGCCGACCTCTTTGAAATCCAAAGGATTATAGGTCCTCAGGTTCGCTTTTTCCCCACGCAGGGCTTCGAGCTCGATCCACATGACTGGTCTGACAAAGTTCTCGTCATTGGTAACGGTGATCTCGACCCGTTTTCCCTTGTCGGTGATGCACTCCGCGAACTGCAGGCGACCGCCCGGAGAACGAAGCCACCAGTACTCGACGCGGGCACGCTTTTGGGAGATCGCATAGGGCGTGTTCTCACAGATCCGGCTTTCCACTGTGGGAAAGTAGTGTATCAGTTCCTGATAACTGAGGAAAAACAGCTTGTCTACGGTTTTGCTCCCATCGTAAACCTGATGGAACCACTGCTCCCTGCTGTTATCTACAACAGTGGGAAGAATGTTGGACTGTTCCTCCGGCGAGAAAGCGTCGCTGTAGAATTCGGAATTCAGCCATTCCCGGATGCCGGTAGTTTCCCAGAGAACCTCGTCCGTATAGGGATGGTACTTGTGTCTGCACAGTCCGTATCTGCTGATCAGAAGGCGCCGATCTCCGTCTGTGTCCAGAACAATCCACTCGATTTCTTCTTTCCCGTTATCCGGGTCATTGTCCTGCTCATAGTGGCCGTAGGTGACGAGGCTTCCGACAGCGCCGAATTCAGCTTCTCCAGCTTCCGCAAGGTCGGGATCAGCGGGGTGTTCTGTACCGCTGTCGGCCGCTTCCGCGGACAGGTCGACCCCAAGGAGATCCAGGTCAATCCAGAGTGCGGGGCGGATTCCAACTTCAGATGCAGAAGCGAAACCATGTTCCGTCTGATACCAGAGCGTGCCGTCGGACATTACGCGGTTCGAACCTGCCGGAGAGACACTGCCATAATACGCGCTGTTTACTGGGCCGCTCCATAAAGTGCCATCGGTGTAAACAAAGCTGGCATATCCTTTCCCGTTGCCGAGAGAGCGCAGCCACCAGGGACTGTTTTTGTTGTCCTTGTTTACGTAAACTCCTTGGGATGAGGCGTAACGGGAGCTGTCACAGGTGCGATCCTGATCAATCTGAAAGTATTTCCATGCCTCCGCGTAACTCAACAGAAAGAGGCGGTCTTCGGTATCTGGCACATCCGCGGCGCGAAAATCGGTGTAAGCCTGGCGGTGATTGTTGTTTACAGTGGTAAGCAGAATGGCTGCCTGATCCTCCGGAAGGAATGCCGACTCAAAGAATTCGTCATTCAGCCAGCTGCGCAGCGTAGATGTCTCCCAGGTAACACTGGCAGCGTTGCCACCGGTGTTGAAAGGCTGGCAGTCGAGCGTGTTCCGGCTGATCAGGAGCCTTGTGTTGCCGTTCATATCCAGAATCTGCCACTCAAGTGGTTCGGAGCCATTCTCCATATCGTTGTCCTGTTCATAGGACCCGAAAGAGACGATGCTGCCGGGGGTGGAAAAGTCCCCGGCGATCAGAGTAATGCCGGGAAGAACCGACGGCTCTTCAGGCTCTGGAGGCGTTTCCGGCATGGGCTCTGGACTCGGCGAAAGGGTGATGACCGGTTTCGGCTCCGCGGGTTCGGGAGAAGGGGATTCGACCTCCGGCGATAGCGTTACCGCGGGGCTTGGCGGAACCCGCCGATTCATCAGGTAAAAGCCTAATATCGCGGCAGCAAGCACGCCGACTGTAGCAATCACAGCGGTCAGGCGTCCTTTTTTCTTTTTGACGGCGTTATCTTTCCGGATGGTCTGATCGATATCCGTGGTGATGACGGTCTTCTGATAGGCATCGACGGATGCTGTCATCGATGCCATCATCATCTGATAAAAATCCGCCATTGTCTGGAAGCGGTCGGAAGCGTTGACAGATAGGGCCTTCAGCAGAACTTCTTCCATTTTCTGTGGAATCCTGACATTGAGCTTGCTGGGAGGAATCAATTCATCCTTCTCGCTGCGCTCGATGGCGTCGGGTGGAACTTTCCCTGTAATGGTGTAATAATAGGTCGCAGCCATGGCATAGACATCGGTAAAGGGCCCCTGCCTGCCGCGGCGCGTATACTGCTCGATTGGCGCGAATCCGTGCTTCAGGATGATGTCAAGACTTTTGCTTTTTTCACCGGTGCTGTTCCGCGCGGCTCCGAAGTCAATCAGCTTGGCAGTGCCGTCGGAGCGCATCATGATGTTATCCGGAGAAATATCACGGTGGATGATCCCTTTGGAATGAACCCAGTCCAGAGCCTCCATGATCGGCAGAAGTATTCGGTTCGCGTCCGAAACCGACAGTGGCTGCCCGCTCTCTAAAAGCTGCTGTTTCAGCGTTACGCCTTCCATGTATTCCATGGCAAAGTAAGCTGTGGCGTTTTCTTCAAAGATATCCTGGATTCCGACGATGTGTTCGTTTCCGACAAATTTAGAAAGGATTTCGGCCTCAGCCAGGAACTGATTTTTGCCGTATTCATAATCCGACCGCAGATCCTCTGAATAAACAGAGAGCTGGCTGCGTCCGGGATGACGCATTGCCATTTCAGAGGGCAGGTATTCCTTGATCGCAATCCTTGAACGTGTAATATGGTCAAGAGCGACATAGGTGACGCCAAAGCCGCCCTGCCCGAGCACACGACCCAGAACATAGCGGTTCGCCAGTGTGGAGCCCGGTTTCAGAGCAAAGGGATATTTTCTCTCATCCCTGCCTGGATCATATCCGCAGAAAGGACAGGTCCCTTCGGCAGGTTTTATATGAAAACAGTTATAGCACGCGAGTTGCTGCAAAATGCCTCGCTCCTTTCCGCAAAAATAATTGCCGGATAGAAAGAGATCAGCCTGTCAGGGTGGAGGTGTCAAGCCATATAGCAGGTCGTATTGCCCCTTTTGCATTGACCTGATCATCCAGAACGGATCCGTCATGTCGGACTCCGGCAGTGTTGTTTTGAGAAGAGCCCTGGGAGCGGAGCCACCACCAGATGCAGTTTCCGTCATATTTGCCGGTACTGCTGTATACGGAGGCACCGTTCGCGACCGCATACCCGGTTGGCTGACAGGTGCGAAGATCCAATGGATCCAAGTAATCCCCGGCTTCTTTATAACTCAGCAGGAAGACCTTGTCCTTGGTCGTCATCCCGCCGCGCATTCCCCATTCGGGATTTCCCTGTTCTTCTCCGTTTTCCACGTGCGTGGTGAGCACGAGTTCCTGCTCCTCTTCCGTGAAAGCCTCTGCGAAGAAGGTGTTGTTCAGCCAGGTGCGAAGCGTGCAGGATTCCCATTTCAGAATTCCGAAATTCTTATTGAACTGCTGGCAGTCCAGCGCGTATTTGCTGATGAGCAGGCTCTGACTCTCCTGTACGTCGAGTACAATCCATTCGATTTCCTCCGGGCCGTCAACGGTGTTATTGTCCTGCTCATAGCGCCCGAAGCGAACCGTGCTTCCAACCAGACGAAAATTTCCTTCTTCAATAAGCGGCTCTTCCGGCTCGGGTGTCGGCTCATTTTCGGGCGTCTCCTCTGCTGGTGAGATTACAACTGACTGCGGCTGGTCAGTGGGCGGGATAACCGTGACAGAAGGGGCCGGCTCAACAGATGGACCTGGCTCCGGGATTACCGCTGCCTGTGGCTTGCGGAGAAGCAGGAAGCCTGTAACTCCAAGGATGAGAACCGCTGCGGCAGCTACTCCGAGGACAATACCGCGGGAATTCTTTTTCTTGTTTGGCTGTTCGGCGGCTTTCCGTTTCCGCTCCCATTCCCTGCGTTCCTGATGCGTTGATTGGGCGGCTTCCGGAGAAAAAGGATGCGGCATGGTGGCAAGCATTGCCTGATAGAACTCTCCCATGCGCTGATAACGCTCTGAGGAGGAAACAGAAAGAGCTTTCAGTAATACTTCCTCCGTATCTCCACGAATGACAGCGCCGAGCCTGGAAGGAAGAACCAGGTCGTCCTGGTTGCTGCGCTCGATCGCGTCGGGGGGAACTCTGCCCGTAATGACATAATAGTATGTAGCCGCCATTGCATAAACATCGGTAAAAGGGCCCTGCCTGCCGCGGCGCGTATACTGTTCCTTTGGCGCGAAACCGTGCTTCAGCACGACATCCAGACTCTTGCTCTTTTCGCCGGTGCTGTTCCGCGCGGCGCCGAAGTCTATGAGCTTGGCTTTGCCGTCTGTCCGGATCATGATGTTGTCAGGGGAGATGTCCCGGTGTACGATGCCTTTGGAGTGGACCCATTCCAGCGCTTCCATAATGGGAAGCAGATAGCGGTTTGCCTCTTCTATGCGGAGCGGCCGATGAAGTGTCTCCATGTACTGCTTCAGCGTCGCGCCTTCAATAAACTCCATCGCAAAGTAGGCAGTGTCATTTTCTTCGAAATAATTCAAAATCTTGATAATGTGCTCGTTCCCGACGAATTCTGATAATGTCCGGGCTTCATCCAGAAACTGCTTTTTCCCGGATAGAAAGTCTTCCGTCCGGTCAGCAGAATAGAGGAGAACATGTCCCGTTACGAAATCTCTGCTGACATATTCCGTAGGCAGGTACTCTTTGATGGCAACTCGGGACCGCGTCTGCTGGTCAAGTGCGACATAGGTGATGCCAAATCCACCCTGGCCAATGACACGACCGAGAAGATAGCGGTTAGCGAGAAGAGTGCCTGCTTTCAGAGCAAGAGGATACTTTTTCTCCGTCTGCGCGTGATCGTACCCGCAATAAGGACATGCGCCCATTCCCGGAACGGATCGAAAGCAGTGGTAGCAAATCCCTGCCATGGTTCCTTTCCTCCTTAGAGAAAAATCATACTATCTCAGTATAGCATATATTAAAACATGGTACCAGAGCTTTTGTTGCAAAAGCAGAAAACTTCTCTTGCGAATTACTGATAATCGGAGTATGATGTCAAAAAATAAAATCAAAGGTATAAACAAATCATGAGGTTGACGAAAACGGAACATTCGGATGGCGGCGAAACAGTCGTTCGGCAGAAAAGATCCCAGGTGCCATTAAACACTTATCTGACATTTCTGTTGCTGACTGCGATGCTGCTGAGCGCCTGTGGGAGCCGGGCGACACAGCCGGAGACGTGCGCTTACCCCGCTTCTTTGAACGCCAAGGGGGCGGATCAGGCAGAGCAGGAGACAGAAGAGACGGCGGAGGTGGCGGCGGACCAGGGAGAGAACGAGCCAGGAAAAACGCCTGAAGAAGCACAGGAAGACAGCTTGGGAGAGGAAGAAGAGTCGGTGCATGAGCCGGATCCATTTGATGAAGTGCTTCGGGCAGCGCGGGAGATGCGTTTTGAGGAAGCGACGGAGATGCTGGAACAGATGGAGCCTTCTGCCAAACGGGATGCCTTGCTGGCTTTCTGCGCAGGCTGGGATATCTCCGAGCCGACTGATGTGCTTGAGGGAGCCATCATCCACAGCGAGCTTCCGGGCGGAACATTCTACCGCCTGACAGACTGCTTTATCTATCTGCCGGATCATGTCGATTCAGAGACAAAATATCTGGTGCATTTCGGAGGCGGCACGGGCGGCTGGGTCCTGCGGCAGGATTTCCCGGAACTCTGGCTGCAGAATGAAGAACCGAATGTCATCGCCATTTTCTATAAAAGCGCCATGTTCTATACCATTAAGGGAATTGGGGAGGAGACGCTGACGATATTGAAGAGTCTCTCGACCATGACAGGGATCGCGCCACCGGTGCTGGTGATTACCGGCAGCAGCAACGGTTCCTATTCTACCTTCAAGCTGGCGGCGCAGCTGTACGAACAGGCTTCCATTCTTACAGATAAGATCCTTACTCTGGATACAGGCTACGACTGGGACAATACCGATATGCTGGCGACAGAAGAAGAGGCCGCATCCATTGTGGAGATGGATACAGTGGTCTACGCCTTTGAGAAAAAGACCGGTGCGATCAATGCGCGCGGCGCGCAGAAGCTCAGAGATTACGGAATCAAAATGGTCAATGTTGCCTGTGTTCACGCCAGCCATGACCAGATTACCAAGTATGCTTTCCGCAGAGCTGCCTTTTCCTGGGCGCTCGGGCAGGCAGAGCTTGACCTGGAAGAATACACACCGACCAAAATCAATTTTGACTGATCAACAATATGTCCGCCTTACGGAAACCGTAAGGCGGACAGTTTTATATGGAGTGATTGTAGGGGACACTGCGGTGGCTGCTTTACAGATAGCGAGTGCCCGGCCTGTAGAATTCGAAGATCACGGCATCGCGGCCTTTTTCGTTGCGTGGTTCATGGGAGGTCCAGCCGATGTTCAGCGCGCCAAGACTGCAGCTGATATGAACCGGCAGCGGGCGAGGTCCGATCTTGTAGGCGATGAACTGCGGCCTCGCGAGAAAGTTCAGGAAGGTGTTGTGCAGCAGAAAAGCCATGCCTTTGTTCATGTTATCATCGGCATAGTCTTTCATGGTGGTCGCAAGCTGCCCGCGGACGAGGTCCGGCGCGTGGAAGCGGAACCAGGCGACGATCAGCGGGTTGAAGCTTTCAATACAGACATTTCCGTGGTAGTTTTCCAGCAGTGCGTTGGTCTTCTCACAGAGCTCACGGTTTCTTCTGCCGTTTTTGAGTTCTACGATCAGCGCTTCGCAGCCGTGGATGGCGTTCAGCACTTCGGAGAAGAGAGGGATGCGCTCTGCCGTGCCGCAGAGACGCAGCTCGGAGAGCTCCTGCCAGGTCAGTTCATCCACACGGGCATGCACTCCGCAGACACGGTCAAGCGTATCATCGTGGAAAACAACGACCTGTCCGTCTTTGGACAGCTGTACATCCAGCTCAATTCCGTACCCGGCCTTTGCCGCACGCTGAAAGGCGGGCAGAGAGTTTTCCGGGACGGAACGGTCCTGCTTATGAAGACCGCGGTGGGCATAATTCACCCCGCGGAAGATCGAACGCTGGCGCCGGCTGATGTGTCCCGGGGCGACCGCATAGAGCGGAAGCGCTGCGCAGACTGATGCGGCCGCAAGGCCGATTATCCATTTTCTATCCATGGGAATCTCCTTCTTAATCCATAGAATCCAGCGCGTCCAGACCGGTCACGTTTTCAATACGGGCGGCCTTGATGTTCTTTACCAGCGAGGTGAACACCGTAAAGCTGAGCGCGGTAAGAATAGCGGCGTAGACCGGGAGCGTGCGCCAGGCAAGTGTGGCATTCAGGACAAGACCAAGCAACACGGGGGTGATGGTCTGTGCGGACATGCTGGCAGTATAGTAATAGCCGGTAAATTTTCCGATTTTCTTCGAGGAGCAGAGTTCCACCACCATGGGGAAGGAACAGTTGTGGACCAGGGCCATGCCGAAACCCTTCAGCACCCAAACGGCATACAGAAGAGTAGGGAAGGCAAACTCTCCCCGTTCCCCGACGGCCCTGCCGGTCGGCGCAACAAAACACATGATGACGAGCCCGACAAAGGTAATTGCCAGACCGGAGGAAATCGTCCATTTACGGCCGATTTTATCGGCGATGCCACCGGCGATGGCAAAACCGATGACAGAGGCAAGCCCGCCGAGAATTGTCAGAACCATGGTTGCGCTGGAGGCGGACTGCAGATGATAGATAACATAGTTGCCGATATAGGTCCCGAGCGCGTTGTCGGACATGAACCACAGAAATTCCGCGCCGAGGATGGCCAGCAGCATGTTCCTGTTCCCCCTCGACATGGGCTTGTCATCGTCAATGGGGGTTTCCACGGCTGCCAGACGTTCACCCAGTGCCATTTCCTCTTTCAGCTCTTCCGCAAGCCGGTTCTCCTTGATGGTGGAGAAGAGCACCAGCGCGGAAATAAGCATCAGGATCGAGGCAATGATAAACGGCAATTCAATGGTCCAGATGTTCCGCTCGGCGACAGGCGCGTTGATATAACTGCTGAGTACCATGAAGAGCCCGAGCACCGTGGCGAAGGCGCCTCCGAAGTAGCCCATGATGTTGATGATGCCGTTTGCCTTGGCTCGCAACGGCTTGGGAGTGATGTCCGGCATGAGGGCGACGGCCGGATTGCGGTACATCATCATGAACAGGAGCACAATGGCCATCGTGATGACCATGCCGACAATGTTGTTATAGTGGAAGAAAAGCGGGATAAACGGGAAAGCAACTGCTGACACAAAGGTACCGACTAGAATGTAGGGCATGCGTTTCCCGATTCGGGTTTGCGTCTTATCCGAAAGGTTTCCGAAGATTGGCAGCAGGATGAGCGCTGCCAGATTGTCGCAGGCCATGATGATACCGACAATCCACTGTACATTCAAGATTTTGGACGGATCGCTCGCCTTCAGCTCGGCAGAAGACATCTGATAGATGTTCCGTGCGAAAATATCGGTCAGGAAGGTCGGACACCAGGAGTCATAGACCTGCCAGAGCAGCAGAATGCCGAAAAAGGCAAAACCAATCAGGGCGGTGCGTTTTACGTTGAGCTTCAGAGAAATGGGAGCAGCAGTGGTTTTTTCCATGGCATTAACCTCGCGTTCTGTTGGTTGTCAGCTTTACGTGTAGCGCATCTCAGCGGTTTTTGTTGCTTGGGTCGCATTCGGGCATCAGCTCTTCTGAAATGACACCCAGCATCCGGCTGAAGACAGCCAGATCTTCTTCCGGGAAACGCTCCAGAATACGCTGAATAACAGTGTGCTCGTAGGTGGTCAGCAGGGACATATAGTTGTAAAATTTTTCTGACAGAACAAGATGGTATTCCCGGCGGTCGATATCGGAGTTTTCACGCACGAGATAGCCCTTGCGGATCAGACTGTTTACTTTATAGGTGGCATTTGATTGGGAGATATTCAGAAACTCGGCGAACTGGCCGACGGTTGGCTTGTCCAGCATCTCAATCATCTCCAGGGAAAAGGCTTCCATCGCCGAGAGGGAACCGTCGCGTTCCCGGACGAGATCGAAAACCCTGCGGAAGAAACGGAATTTAAACTTGTCAAAAACAGCGATAAAATTTTTTTCAAGCATAGCCATTCCCACCTTTTTATTTAATTTTTTTAAGAATATAACCATATTACTACCATTTTTGGCGCTTGTAAACAAAAAAGCAAAAATTAATTTTCTGAATTTTTGTGGAAACTAATCGAATGCATGAGGCAGACACTCACGCAGAAAGCATTCATTACCAAAATGTGAATTCATAAAAACACACAGCTTATCTACTTGACTTTTCCAGCCGGGGATGCTATATTAGCACTCGAACAAAGAGAGTGCCAACAGTCTTCCGGGGTGAGTGCTAAAATGGCAATCAGCGATCGAAAAAAGAAGATCCTTGCTGCTGTGGTGGATGAATACATCCGTACGGCAGAGCCGGTAGGCAGCAAGCATATTGCGGAAAATGCCGGACTGGGATGTTCTTCCGCGACAATTCGCAATGAGCTTGCGGAGCTTGTATCGCTGGGCTATTTGGAACAGCCGCACACGTCTGCGGGGCGTGTGCCGACGCCGATGGGCTATCGGATGTATGTGAATGAGCTCATGACAAAGCAGAAGTATTCGCTGGAGGAGACGGAAGAGATCAATCGCCGTCTCAATGCGAAGCTTCAGGAGTTGGATGATACCATCAGCAGCATCAGCCGTCTGGCGTCCCAGCTGACGGATTATCCCGCACTGGCGCTGACTTCCGCTGCTGCCACCACAATCCGGCGCTTCGACCTGATCTATGTGGATGCGAACACTTTTATCATCGTGTTGACACTTTCCAACAACACCGCCAAGTCCAAACTGGTTCATCTGCCGGTCTCCGTGGATCAGAGCATGGTACAGCGCCTGAACAGTCTTTTCAATTCCGGCTTTACCGGGATCGCGGAAGATCAGATCACACCGCTCCTGATCCATTCTACTGAGCGCGCGGCAGATGACAGCATGGGGCTGACTGCCGTGATTGCGGCGTTCGCGATTGAAACCCTTGCGGAAATAGGGGCGCCGGCAGCGTTCGTCTCCGGAGAGAACCGTCTTTTGAATCAGCCGGAATTTCGGGATCCCGACAAGGCGCATCGCCTGATGAGCTATCTTTCGGGTGGCGGTTATATTCTTCCGCCTGCGGAAGAGGAGCTGGCAGGAGGGGAAGTCCGTGTTCTGATCGGGCCGGAGAATATCGCGGAAGAACTGAAGGACTCCAGCGTGGTGATTGCCACTTATGACGCGGGCGATCATACAAAAGGCCTGATTGGTATTGTCGGCCCTACCCGGATGGATTATTCAGCCGTAGCGGCAAAGCTTCGCTTTCTGGCAGCAGGACTGTCAAGAAGACTTGGCAGCGGCGAAGCTCCGCCGGAGGGCATGCATAACAAGCTGATCTTAAAGAAGAATGAGGATAAAGAAGAATGAGCGAAGAGAAAGAAGATCTCCGTCAGGAACCGGAAACAGCAACGGAAGAAAAAAAGGCTGTAAGCGAAGAGAACGTCACGGCAGAGACCCGGACGGAATCCGAAAAGGAAAAAGCTTCCGGTTCGGAACCCGAGAAGGAAGAAAAGAAAAAGGAAGAGAAGCGCAGGGGCAAGAAACTTTCCAAGGAGGAAGAGAAAATCGCTGCGCTGGAGACCGAACAGGCTGCCATGCAGGATCGATATCTTCGGATCTGTGCGGAATATGATAACTTCCGCCGTCGGAGCCAGAAGGAAAAGGATGCGCTCTACGGAGATATCCGGGCGGATGTGGTTACCAAATTCCTGCCCGTCTATGACAATCTCGAACGCGCTCTGAAGCAGGGAACGGAAGATGAAGCCTACCGCAAGGGTGTTGAGATGATCATGACGCAGTTCTGCACAACGCTGGAAAAGCTCGGTGTGGAAGAAGTCCCGAGTCTGGGACAGAAGTTTGACCCGGCTCTGCATAATGCGGTCATGCATGTGGATGACGAGGAAAAGGGCGAGAATGAAATCGTCGAGGTTTTCCAGAAGGGCTTCAGGCTGAATGATAAAGTCATCCGCTTCGCCATGGTGAAAGTGGCAAATTAAGCACTCAAAACGGTATAAACGGCAGTTTGCCGATTATATAATACACATCTTATTTATCTGTAAAAACTTATCTGAACATACAGGAGGAACAAACAATGGGCAAAATTATAGGAATTGATCTTGGAACCACCAACAGCTGTGTTGCCGTTCTCGAAGGCGGCGAACCGGTTGTCATCGCGAACGCGGAAGGCGCTCGTACCACCCCGTCGGTTGTGGCTTTTGCCAAAACCGGTGAGCGTATGGTCGGCCAGGTCGCAAAGCGCCAGGCCGTTACCAACCCGGACCGGACCATTTCTTCCATCAAACGTGAAATGGGCTCCAATTATAAGGTAACCATCGACAACAAGGCATACACCCCACAGGAGATTTCTGCGATGATTCTGCAGAAGCTGAAGGCGGATGCGGAAGCTTACCTCGGTCAGACAGTTACCGAAGCTGTGATCACGGTTCCTGCGTACTTTACCGACGCGCAGCGCCAGGCGACCAAGGATGCGGGCAAGATTGCCGGCCTCGATGTCAAACGTATTATCAACGAGCCGACCGCTGCCGCGCTTGCATACGGTGTGGATAAGGAACAGGAACAGCGTATCATGGTTTATGACCTTGGCGGCGGCACCTTTGACGTCTCCGTTCTGGAGATCGGCGACGGCGTGATCGATGTTCTGGCGACCGCCGGCAACAACCGCCTCGGTGGTGATGACTTTGACGCTTGTGTGACCAAGTACCTGGTTGAGGAATTCAAGAAGGCTGAAGGCATTGACCTCTCCACTGACAAGGTCGCCATGCAGCGCCTGCGTGAAGCTGCCGAGAAGGCGAAGATTGAGCTCTCCGGTGTTACCACTTCGAATGTGAACCTGCCGTATATTACGGCGGATGCCACAGGGCCAAAGCATCTGGATGTCACCTTGAGCCGTGCCAAGTTCAACGAGCTGACCCATCATCTGGTTGAGAAGACTGCCGGACCTGTGAAGCAGGCCCTTTCCGACTCCGGCCTGCAGCCCAGCGATATCAGCAAGGTTCTGCTCGTCGGCGGTTCCAGCCGCATCCCCGCGGTACAGGAGATGGTCAAGTCTCTGGTTGGCAAGGACGGCTTCAAGGGCATCAATCCCGACGAATGCGTCGCCATCGGTGCTGCCATTCAGGGCGGTGTACTCTCCGGCGATAAGGAAGGCATTGTTCTCGTTGATGTTACCCCGCTGTCTCTGGGCATTGAGACCCTTGGCGGTGTCTGCACCAGACTGATTGAGCGCAACACCTCCATCCCGACCCGCAAGAGCCAGGTGTTCTCTACTGCGGCGGACAACCAGACTTCTGTCGAAGTCAATGTCCTGCAGGGCGAGCGTGAAATGGCTGCTTACAATAAGAGCCTCGGCCGCTTCCATCTGGACGGCATTGCCCCAGCCCGCCGCGGTGTTCCGCAGATCGAGGTCACCTTTGACATCGATGCCAACGGCATCGTAAATGTCTCTGCGAAGGACCTTGGCACCGGCAAGGAGCAGCACATCACCATTACTGCCTCCTCCAACATGTCCAAGGAAGACATTGACAAGGCGGTCAAGGAGGCCGAACAGTTTGCAGCCGAGGACGCCAAGCGCAAGGAAGAGGTTGAAATCCGCAACCAGGGCGATCAGATGGTCTATCAGACGGAGAAGACCATCGCCGATCTCGGCGACAAGCTCGGCGCGGGTGAAAAGGCTGAGGTGGAGAGCAAGCTGAACGCGCTGAAGCAGGCTTTGACCGGTACTGACAGCGCGGCCATCAAGAGCGCGACTGAAGAGCTGACCCAGGCCTTCTACAAACTGTCCGAGAAGCTGTATCAGCAGCAGGGCGGTGCACAGGGCGCAGGCTTTGATCCGAATCAGGCCGGCGGCAGCGCCCCCAACGGTCAGGACTATTACGACGCTGACTACACCGTCGTAGACGACGATCAGCAGTAAATTCTTCGGAGGATCTCTCAGATCCCTGATGGAAAGAGAATCCGTTACAATGAGGCGGGGATCTTCCTCGCCTCGTTGGTGCGTAACCAGCGTGACGGAATGAACGGAGTAACGCATGGCAGAAAAAAGAGATTATTATGAGGTGCTGGGCGTCAAAAAGGACGCTACGGCCGAAGAAATAAAAAAAGCATACCGCAAGGTCACCAAGGAGAACCACCCAGACCTTCATCCCGGCGATAAAGCCGCGGAGGAGCGTTTCAAGGAAGCCAACGAGGCCTATGAAGTTCTCTCTGATGAGGAAAAGCGCAGGAAATATGACCAGTTTGGCCATGCGGCGTTTGATCCGAACGCAGGCTACGGAGGCTTCGGCGGCGGTTTTGGCGGAGGCTTCGGCGACTTCAGCGACATTTTCAGCAGCTTCGGAGATATCTTCGGCTTCGGCGGACAGACACGCAGCAATCCCAACGCTCCGCGTCGCGGCGAGAATGTGCGCACCCAGCTGAATATCAGCTTCGAAGAAGCGGCTTTCGGCTGTGAAAAGGAATTGAACATCCCGCGGATCGAGCCCTGCTCTGACTGCAATGGCACCGGCTGCGCACCCGGCACGACACCGGAGATCTGCCCGGACTGCAATGGTACCGGCACAGTTCGGATCACACAGCGCACACCGTTCGGCATGGCGCAGACACAGAGCGCCTGCTCCAAATGCCGTGGTACAGGAAAGATTATTCATCAGCCCTGTAAGACCTGTCGAGGCATGGGCAGCGTTCGCCGAGCGAAGAAGATGACAGTAAAGGTGCCCGCCGGCATCGATGACGGTCAGACCATTTCCCGTCAGGGCTACGGCAATGCCGGCGCCAACGGCGGTCCTGCCGGCGATCTCCTGATCAGTGTGATTGTACGCCCGCATGCGATTTTTGAACGTGACGGCACATCCGTTCTGATGGAACAGGACATCAGCTACGCGCAGGCAGCACTCGGCGCTGAGGTAGAAGTACCGACCCTGGACGGCAAGGTCAAGCTGACGATTCCGGAAGGAACGCAGCCCGGTGCGGTCTTCCGGCTGCGCGGAAAAGGAATTCCGTACCTCCGCGGTTCCGGACGCGGCGATCAGTTTGTCTCGGTCAATGTGGTTGTGCCGAAGAACCTGAACGCCAGCCAGAAGGAGGCACTGCGCCAATTCGCTGCGGCGATGGGGGAACACGACGTCGGAAAATCCGGCGGCATCTTCGGGAAAAAGAAAAAATAAGCATGAAAAATCCCACCGGTTACAGCCGGTGGGATTTTTCATATTGCCTGGAGAAATCAGGCGTCTGTGTTCTTTTTCCGGAAGACAAGCAGTTTGGAAAAAACGTAGTTGCCGATGACGACCAGAATGCCGGAGATGACCGTCGCGACATACAGGTTGATGCCGAGGACATTTCCCAGCAGCTGCATGACAAGGATATCCATGATCCAGGTCGCGATGCGTGAGGCGACAAAGCCGGAGGCTTCTTTCAGAATATCGGGATTTTTGCTCTGAAAGACCCAGTGCCGGTTCATCGGATAGGCGAATGCTACACCGGCAATCCAGTTAACACAGCTGAGGATCAGGTTCTGAAGATGCGTCGGGTGTGCGGTACCAGCGTAGAAGAGGAAGTTCCATAGGAATTTCGCACCCCAGGCGACAACTGTGGTGAGTACGCCGACGATTAGATAGACCAGAATCTCGCGGTATTTGATGCACAGTTCCTTGATTTTTTCGATCATGACTGACCTCCGGCGCGGAATTCCGAAATAATGTAGCGGGGTCGGCCCTTCAGTTCTTCATAAATTCGCGCGACATAATAACCGATGATTCCAAGACTGAGCATGATGATACTGCCGATAAAACTCATCAGAATGATGACAGTGGTGAAGCCGCCGAGAGCCTGCCCGGTGATTTTCTGAATCAGCGTTACCAAGGAAAAGATCAGGGAAAAGACAAAAGTGATGATTCCAAGAACCGTGACGATTTGCAGCGGTGCGGAAGAAAAGGAACCGATGTTGTTGATCGCGTAGCGGACCAATGAGCGTGTTGACCATTTGCTCTCACCGGCAACACGTTCTCTCACATCATAATGCACTTCCGCTCGGCGAAATCCGACCCAGAAGGAGAGCGCCCGGAAGAAAACATTTCGTTCGGGCATAGCGTTGAGTGTGTCGACAACCTTCCGGTCGAGGAGCTTGAAGTCCGAAGAGGCGGCCATATCCATGCCGGTGGCTCTGCTGATCAGTCCGTAGAAAGAACCGGCGGCAAAGCGGTGGAAGCCGCTCTCCTCGCCGCGGTCCTCTTTGATGCCCTCTACCACTTCATAGCCGTCTTCCCAGAGTCGGTACATCTCAATGATTTTCTCAGGCGGGTGCTGCAGATCACAGTCGATCACCACACAGCAGTCGCCGCTCGCTTTTTCCAGTCCGGCAAACATCGCAGCCTCTTTGCCAAAATTTCGGCTGAAGCGTATTCCGCAGACACGTGCATCCCTGTCTCTCGCACAGCAGATCTCTTCCCAGGTCCGATCGCGGCTGCCATCGTCGATGAACAGCAGCTCGAACGGGATTTCGGCTTCGTCCAGAACTTTTGTCAGTGTTTCAGCCGTGATGGGGATCATCGTTTCTTCGTTGTAGGCGGGAATAATAACAGATAGCATGAGTTTCTCCTGTTTGGATAATTATCTGCTGAGCAGCCATGTGCTGCTCAGACCGTAGTCGTATGCAGGCTCCGCGTCGGTATAGTCCGCTTCATCAAGCAGTCTGGCAATCATTTCCTGTGCGTCGAAACCGCTTCCCCAGAAGCCGCTGACATCCACATAGACCATGATTTCTTCACTGTCTCTCTCCCGAAGATATTCGGCCAGCGCGGGAGAGGCAGGATCTTCGGTTACAAATACGTCATCAAATGCAAGCAACTGGATCAGATCCTGCGTCACTGGGGCATAGTATCCGGTAAAGTAGACACAGGGGGCGTCCGCATGTTCGGCAACAATGGTATTATAATCACGGTGCTCGTCATAGATGTACTCCGGTACATCGCGCAGAGCGATGCCAAAAGCAAGGGCAAGCACAGCAAGGCTGAACCACGGCAGAGACTGTTTTGAAATGTTCTTTACCAGCAGAAAGAGGCAGAGTCCGGCAGCCAGCGTAAAGACGGGCATTACGTTATAGATATAGCGCCCCTCTACGACAGGCGCGATGACTGCGGCGACAAAAACAGTGAGGATGGCGGGGAGAATCAGAAAAATGCAGCGTCCGCTGCCCTGAAAGAACGTTCGGAACTCCCGCTTTTTGAAGAATTGTGCCGGAACGGCAGCCAGCATTGCCAGCGCTCCGACCAGACAGGCAGCCGGAATACCGCGGCGGATCTGACCGAAATAGTAGCGAAGCCGTGCCGGCCAGGCTCCGAGGTTTTCCAGATTCTCCATGGCGTTGGTGCCGGAAACAAGCCGGTCCGCCGTAAGCTGTGTAATCGCCGCGGGAAAACAGACCAGCATCAGCCCTACACCTGCAAAAGCGCAGAGAGCAAAACGCAGGCTGCTCTTCCATTCTTTCCGGGCAAAGCCCCGCAGTACAATAAAAGCACAGAGAAAGAAAGCATAAAATACAAAGTAGTACTGCGTAAGAAGACCCAGAAAAATGCAGACACCGATGGCAATCTCCCGCGTCAGCTTCGGTTCGCGCAGCTCTTTGGCTGCTAAAAGTGCCAGCAGAACGGTAAAGAAGGTGAGCAGCACGTACATGCGGATCATCAGCATGGTACTCAGCCCCACATGCGACATGCCATAGAGCAGCAGCACACTGACGGCGATCCAACGGTTTTCAAACAGTTCGACACAGAGAAGCCAGAGCAGAACAAGCGAAGACAGATAAATGATAAGATCCGGGATCAGGCCGATCCATTTGCTGAACTGACCCGGCACCAGCGAAGAGACGAGATTGATGATCCAGTAGTGCAGTGGCGGATGGACATCTTTCACCTGATTGGTATAGACGGAGACAAGATCGAAACTGTCTTCCTGCCCGGTAACGGCAACATAATCGAAAAGGTCTTCCCTGGTCAGAAGCTGTTCGCCCATGGTGTCGTCAATGCGGCCGCCGAGGAAGGGCATCTCATGGCTGTTTGCAAGTCCGTATGTGTAGATCTCATCAATAAACATGCCGCTCTTCCACAGACAGAAGTGGAGACTGACGGCCATTACGCAGAGCAGCGCCGCCAGGAGGGGAAGGAGCCGCCGCAGCTTATCGGTCACTGATGGATTCATCGACGACAGTGTCAAAATCCGCAAGGTCGGAATTCTGGTCCGGGGCAGATTCCGACTCTCCGCTGAACTGTGCTTTATACTGGGCAATAGTCTCTTCTTTCTGCGCGATCATCTCCTTAAGTTTCTCCGCCTGCTCGAAGAGAGGGACGAAAAAGCCTTCCGGATGCTCCCGGTTTTGCTCGTAGCAGAGCTTTCCAATCTCGGTAAACACACGCTGGAGCTCTGCATAGTCCCGGTTCAGGTCTACGGTCAGTTTGGTCGCGCTGCCGAAGGACTTGACGCGCTGTGTGCCCTTTTCATAGACTTCCAGTACACCGGTGGAAGCGGCGGCGTTCTGTACGCTGCGAATCGCTTCACTGACGGGCTCACTGGCAGCAAAATCTTTTGCTTTGCTGACCAGATTGCCAACGGTGCTGCTGAACAGATCTTTCATATCAGCCATAGGTTATTCCTCCTGTTTTGATAACATTTCTTCCGATCCTTCAGTGTCAGAGTCGTCTGACTGCAAGTAATCGGAGCCCGGTTTTGGAGCAGCCTGCTCCGAAACAGTTTTATCTGAAATCTGTGTATCTGTGCATTCCGGATTTCCCGCTGCATCCGTATTGGCGGATGCGGAAAGCGAAGGCAGAACATCGTGCCGGTTCCGATTCCGCCAGAGCAGGAAGCCCGCGCCGAGCATGATCAGGACAGAAAGCAGCTGTGAGACGCGAATTCCGGTGCTGCCAAGGTAGAGGCTGTCGGTACGCAGACCTTCGATCCAAGCACGGCCGAGGCCGTACCAGAAAAAGTAGAGCAGAATGCACTGGCCGTTATAGCGGCGTTTGCCTCTCTTGTAGAAAAGAATCAGCAGAAGCAGCCCGACAAGATTCCAGAGACTCTCGTAAAGAAAAGTCGGATGGACATAGATGGTACTGCCCTCCGGGGTGGTGAGCCCCATCCGGCAGAAGATATCCGTTTCGGCGCCGAAAGCTTCCCGGTTGAAGAAGTTGCCCCAGCGGCCAAGCGCCTGACCGAAGAGAACACCGAAGGAGATTACATCCAGCATGGCCGGAAAAGACAGCTTTTTTGCCCGGCAGAACAGATACGCTGTGACAGTTCCGACAATCAGACCGCCGTAGATGGCGAGCCCGCCCTCCCAGACGGCGATGATTTCCCGGGGATGATGTATGTAGTACTCGAGGTTAAAAACAACGAAATACAGACGTGCGCCGAGGATCGAGAGCGGAATCAGCCAGAGCGTCAGATCGTAAAAACTGTCGGTAGGAATTCCGAACTTCGGCGCGAGTCTGGCACAGAAGAGAATCGCAATCATAAAGCCCAGAGCGATCAGAATGCCGTAGAAATAGATCGGACGTCCAAAGACCGTGAAATAAGAAGGCGGATTGATCGTCCAGTCTCCCAGCAGCGGGAAGCTGATGGCAGAATCACGCTGGATGGTGGCAAACAGGAATGTCAGCATGATTCGGTCCTTCCCGCGTGTACGACAGACATGGCGAGCCGGTCGGGCGACAGCGTTTCTTTCAGGAAAGCCTCACACTCTCCGATGGTGACAGACTCCAGCACGGCAGGGTAGTCCAGGTAGCAGAATCCGTCGAACTCATCCAGAGCGAGCGATACGCATACGTCGTCAAAGTCTTCCATGGACCGGAGAACACCTCCGATCGCCGCCTTCTGTGCCCGATGGAACAGCTTCCGGCTCAGCCCTTCCGACTCGATCCGTTTCAGCTCTGCCTTCAGCGCTTCCAGCACAGCCTGTGGGTTACGGCTCTCTCCGCCGAGAATCGCGTGTCCGGCTCCGTCGGTAAAATCGGCATCGGCATCAAAGAAGCGGCTCAGAAGACCGTCAGCGTAAAGCCGGTTGTAAAACGGGCTGGACGGGCCGGCAAGCAGACGCAGCGCGAGGTCGGCGATCAGCTGCTGCTTCAAATAGTCCGGACCTTTTGGCCTGACGGCGATTTTTGCGCCAATCAGGAACTGGGGTGTCGCGACCGGCATTTCCAGCTCGGCGAAGGTTCCGATCGGGAGCAGGCTTTCCTCCGATGGAACGTCCTTTAAGGGGGCCGTTGATTCGCCGGCGGGGAGCTCTTCTTCCACGAGTGCAAGAATTTGCTCCGGATCCAGATCTCCCGCTACGCACAGCACCATATTGGCAGGGGAATAGAAAGCGCGGTGACAGGTATAGAGAGTCTCCGCCGTAATCCGGGAAATGCTTTCCACTGTTCCGATTGTCTTTTCCCGGATCGGATGCCTGGCATAGAGCAGCTTCAGCAGCGAATAATAATTGGCGGAACCCGGACTGTCTTCACCCATACGGATCTCCTGCGCAATGATGCCCTGCTCTTTGGCAACTGTCTCCTCCGTAAAATAGGGCATGGATACAAAATGAAGCAGCATGCGCAGGTTGTCTTCAAATGCCCGGGTGCAGTGAAAATAGTAGCATGTTACATCCGAGGACGTGAAGGCATTCGGGTCCGCTCCGTTCTGGGAAAGCAGACGGAGCGCATTGTCACCGTCCGGAAGATCGAACATTTTGTGCTCCAGATAATGGGCTACGCCCGCCGGCGTGTCGTATGTTTCACCGTTCAGGCTGAAACGGAGGTGGACACCGCCGTAACTGGTGGCAAAAACGGCATAAAAGCCGGAGAAACCTTTTCGGGGGAGAACCCGGATTCGCAGCCCGTTCGCGGCGGTCCCGGAATAAAGTACATCCCCGGTTGAGGGATAATCAATTCGCTGCAGCATGTGCTGTTTCACACTCCTGATTCCATTGGTACTTCTGCTTCCTGATCCGGACACGGCTCTTTTCCGGCCTCTTCTTCGGAAGCTTCTTCTCCCGCCGGATCCGGCCGGAGAAGATAAACCTGGTCACAGACGACCGACTCCGCTATAGCGATGACGCGCTCACGGCTGACTTCGCTGACAAGCTCTGCCATTTCCTCCGGCCCGATATCAAGCCCGGTCAGTGCCTGTGAGAGATAATAGCTCTCCAGCGCGCTCTGTGTATCCGGAATCGCGTGCAGGTCGGAGCTGACACCCGCAACAGCGGCCGCAAGATCATCATCCGTGAATTCACCGCGGCAGACACTTTCAAGCTGCGCAAAGATTTCACTTTTCGTCTGGTCAACGACTGCCTCCGGAATACCGGCAGACACCAGCAGCAAGCCTTTCCGTACATCGATAAGGGAGCTTGCGTAGTAACAGAGCGAAAGCTTTTCCCTTACATTCAGAAAGAGCTTGGAAGAGGGCCCCGACCCGAACAGCTCGTTAAAAACGTAGATGGCCGGGAAATCCGGATCTTCCATGCACTCTCCGAGGCGCCACCCGATGACCAGGTTGCATTGGGCAACATCCATTTCTTCTTCGGTACAGCGGGGGATTTCTTCCACCGCGTTCATGCGGACATCGGTTCCGATCTCCTCATTCAGTTCTCCGCGCGGCAGTGTAACCAGCAGACTGCGGAGAATGGTTTTGACGGTACGAAGACTTGCACGTCCACAGTAAAAAAGTTCAATCGGCGCGGTCTGAAGCAGGAAGCGGTAATGACGCGTGAGTTTCTGGTAATGGATGCCTCGGGCACTTGCCTCATCGCCAAAACGGGAGACCGCGAAGTCTTCGTAGCAGCACATTTCCTCCAGACAACGGCTGATGGCATAAGAGCGCTTGTTGTTCACTCGGGAGGCGATGAGCTCCAGCAGCTTTTCCCGTTCACTGTCCACATAGGCAGGCAACAGCAAACCGCCGCGGGTCATAGGTGAGAGAACAAGGGAGAGCGTGAGGTCAAGAGCATTTTTCAGCACGGATTCGCTGTCCGGCAAAAAATCATCTTCGGGGAAAGAAGCGTAAAAACCGATGGACTGGATCTCACCAATCCGTCGTACAATCGGTTCTGCGACTGTCCCATAAAGATCTTCACAGCGAGCGTTGAACGCTTCCATATCCGGGTATGCTGCAGTTCCGCGACGCAGAACAAAGGGGATCAGCGCGTTGAGCGAAGCCGTGTCACGACTGAGCTGCGCCAGAAGACTGACACTGAAGCAGGCGGTTTTGAACTTGTCTTCCCGCAGGTGAGTCAGCCAGACACCGGGGCGAATCTCCACTCTGCTTGTTTCCATGAGCGCACCTCTTTCGTTTATTTGATACAATAATACTGTACTATATCATATTTCGGGGAAAAATGATAGAGAAACATCCAAAACATTTTCCATAGACGGAACAATCAACAAAATCGTGAATTAATCGAAAATTATTTCAGGTGACAAGAAAAAACGCTTGACACCGCGGGACGGCTGCGATATAATGCCGTCGCTCTGGAAAGGGAGGCGATCCTGTGCCCGAAGGAAGACTGTATCGGAGTATGCTCCTGGATTTTTACTCCCCGCTTCTTACCGACCGTCAGAGAGAATGCTACGATCTGCATTATAATGAGGACCTCTCTCTGTCCGAGATTGCCGAGCAGTGCGGGATCAGCCGGCAGGGCGCATGGGATAATATACGGCGCGCTGGGGAAGCCATGGAGGATTTCGAAGCAAAGTCCGGTTTGATCCGCCGCTTTCTGGAAACGGAGACCGGGCTTCGAAGACTTTTGGAGCTGTTGCAGACTCTGCGTGCCCGCGTTTCAGACGATGCGGAGTCTTCCGCTCTGGTAGATACAGCGCTTGCAGAGATCCGGAATCTGCTGAATACTGCGGAATAAAGGAGGGAACCCATGGCTTTTGAGAATTTATCGGATAAACTGACCGCTGCCTTCAAGAGACTGCGCGGAAAAGGACGCTTGACGCCGGCCGATGTCAAAGAGGCCATGCGGGAGGTTCGTCTTGCCCTTCTTGATGCGGACGTCAGCTATAAGGTCGTCAAGGATTTTACAAAATCGGTGACGGAACGCGCATCGGGTGCCGATGTGTTGGAGGCGCTGTCTCCTGCGCAGATGGTCATCAAAATTGTGAATGAGGAACTCTGCAGTTTGATGGGGGGAGAGAATCAGAAGCTTTCCATCTCGTCCAGTTCTCCTTCGGTCGTTATGCTGGTTGGCCTTCAGGGCGCCGGTAAAACGACCAACGGCGCAAAGTTGGCGGCTTATATGCGGCGGCAGGGAAAACGGCCCCTTCTTGCGGCTTGCGACATTTATCGCCCGGCTGCGATTACACAGCTGGAGACAGTTGGAAAACAGCTGGATCTCCCCGTCTTCCAGATGGGGCAGACAAACCCGGTTGACATCGCGAAGGCGGCTGTGGAGCATGCCAAACGTCATGGAAATGACCTGGTCTTTCTGGATACTGCCGGACGCCTGCATATTGACGAGGCACTGATGGATGAGCTGCGCAATATCCGCGATGCGGTGAACCCAGCGGAGATTCTGCTGGTGGTTGACGCAATGACCGGTCAGGATGCAGTCAACGCGGCTTCCGCTTTTGATGAGGCGCTCGGCGTGACCGGTGTCATGCTTACGAAGCTTGATGGTGACGCGCGTGGCGGCGCTGCGCTTTCGATCCGTGCCGCGACCGGGAAACCTATCAAGTTTATCGGCACTGGCGAGAAGCTCGACATGATTGAACCTTTCCACCCAGACCGAATGGCCTCGCGCATTCTTGGTATGGGCGACGTCCTGACGCTGATTGAGAAGGCAGAGCAGAGCTTTGATGAGAAGAAGGCGCTCGAAGCAGCGGAAAGGCTGCGCGCCAATCGCTTTTCTCTCCAGGATTATCTGGACCAGATGAACCAGCTGAAGGGGATGGGCGATCTGGGCGATCTCGCGGGGATGATCCCGGGGATGGACGCCAAGGCTCTCAAGGGTGCGAAACTCGATGAGAAGGCGATGGCGAGGCAGGAGGCAATTATTCTTTCCATGACACCGGCCGAGCGGGACAACCCGTCTGTGCTCAACTCCAGCCGCAAGAAACGGATAGCAGCCGGTTCCGGAACCTCCGTGGTCGATGTCAACCGTCTGCTCAAGCAGTATGACGCAATGCAGCAGATGATGAAGCAGCTTTCCGGTAAGAACATGAAGAAGCTGCAGAAAAAGATGGGCCGTATGGGCGGGGGGTTCCCCGGCTTCGGTGGGCTCGGATTCTGAGTTCCGCTTCGGCCATCGACGATCAGGTTTACAACAGCGCATGTCGCTTTTGTAAGATAAAACAGATTACAATAATGGAGGTGAAGATAGGATGGTTAAAATCAGACTTCGCAGAATGGGAGCCAAGAAGGCGCCTTACTATCGGATTGTTGTGGCGGATTCCCGCGCTCCGCGTGACGGACGCTTTATCGAGGAAGTCGGTACCTACAACCCTGCTGCCGACAGTGACAAGCTGAAGGTTGACATGGAGCGTGTGAAGTACTGGATTGCCAACGGCGCTCAGCCCACCGATACAGTCCGCGGCCTGATCAAAAAGGTCGAGGGCTGAAGAAGGCACATTAAAGGAGTTTCATCTGCATGAAAGAGCTTTTGACCTACATCATACAGAGCCTTGTGGATCATCCGGAAGAGGTCTCTGTGACCGAGCGCAAAGCCGACGGCGAGACGGTGTTTGAAGTCAGTGTCGCCGAAGGCGATATGGGCAAGGTCATAGGCCGGCAGGGCAGGATCGTGAAGCAGATCCGTGTGCTGATGCGGGCCGTCGCCCAGCGAAAAGGGAAGAAAGTTTCGGTCGAGATTCTCGACTGATGCTGTAGGCCGGGCCAACCGGCCATGTGTCAGTACCCGTCCGAGGCGCATGCGCGCCCGGACAGGCGCTGGCTTTTTTGCTCTATTTGGAAATGGGGAGGGAATCAGAATGAGAAAAAGAATTCGCACATGGCTTGCCTTGCTGCTTCTGGCTGCGCTTTGCCTCTGCCTGAGCGGATGCGGCAGTTTCCAGCTTCAGATGGCAAAAACAGCCCAGAAAATGGCAGACCTTCACAGCGTTCATGTGGATGTGGTATCCGAACCGAAGATGCTGCTGAACGTCGGGGGACAGGACATCGCACTGGATACGGTGGTGACCGGCGGTGTGGACGTAAACCGCTCTCCGCTGATCATGCGTACAGATCTGACCATGGAAGTGCTTGGCATGGAGATTCCTCTGCGTTTTTATCTTCAGAGGACCGATGAAGGCTGGAAAGGCATTCCCTGGGGAATGGATGATGAGGTGGAGCCTTTCTTCTTCGGAGAGGCGACCGTCGGCGAAGTGCCTAACAGAATGAAATTGATGGCGGGCTTTGTCAAGCTTGCAGAGTACTTTGAAGGACCTGAGGCTGATACGGTAAACGGAGAAGATGCAAGCCGGTATGAAGGTACTATCCCCGCGGATGAACTCAACCAGGGATTGGAAATGCTGAATCTGGGACTTCCGACGCTGACAGAAGATCAAACCTTTGTTCTCTGGATGAACAGCAGCGATATGCTGGTGCGCATGGACACGGATCTCGCGCCCTTCGCGGGGGACATGTTGAATGTAAAAGTACAGAAACTTCTGGAAGAATACGGTCTTGCCGCCTTGAACATCGGAGTGGATCTGCGGGAAATGCAGACGCAGCTGGTCTTCTCGCAGTTTGATGCGGCACCGGAGCTGAGCTTCCCCAGATGAATTGACAGGAATGGGAGCCATGAGACAAAAAGCAGCGTTCATTGATGCCGGAAGGATTGTGAATACGCACGGGGTTCGGGGTGAGCTGAAGATCGAGGTCTGGCTGGACAGCCCGGAAGCCCTCGCGGCCTATCCGCGTGTTTATCTGGCGGGCAGGTCATTCCCGATCCGTTCTGCCCGGCCTCATAAGGGATTTCTGGTAACGCAACTGGAGGGCGTAGAGGATCTCAACACCGCAATGACCCTGAAGGACCGTGTCATCCAGATTGCCCGGGAAGACGCACATCTTCCGGCAGGCAGCTATTTTCTGCAGGATCTGCTCGGTGCTTCCGTCATCAATGAAGACGGAACCGAAGTCGGCATTCTGGAGGAGATTTTGGAACGTCCCGCCTCAGACATCTACGTGGTTCGTGGCGGGGATGGGGCCGAGCACCTGATCCCTGCCGTTCCGGCCTTTGTCCTGGCTGTTGATCCGGAGATACCGCGGATAACGGTCCGCCTCATAGAGGGAATGTGATTCCTATGAAAATTGATATTATGACGCTGTTCCCGGACACGGTAAACGCCTTTCTTCATGAGAGTATTCTCGGCAGGGCTGCAAAAAAGGGGATTCTCGACATCAACTGCATCCAGATCCGGGACTATACGGACAACCGCCAGAACCAGGTGGATGACTATCCCTATGGCGGCGGCTTTGGCTGTGTGCTGATGGCCCAGCCTCTGAAAGCCGCGCTGGATGCGGTCCGGAAGGAGGGAGAGCCGCGCGTGCGCGTTCTCTGCATGAGTCCGCAGGGGCAGCCTTTTACACAGGAAACGGCCAAGAGGCTTCAGCGTGACTATGATCATCTGATCCTGATCTGCGGGCACTACGAAGGGATCGATGAGCGATTTGTTGAGGCCTGCGTGGATGAGGAAGTCTCCCTCGGTGACTTTGTTCTGACCGGAGGGGAAATTGCCGCCATGGCGGTTGCGGATGCCGTTTGCCGGCTGGTTCCGGGCGTGCTCTCAGACCCGCAGTGCTACATGGGCGAGAGCCACTGGGACGGCCTTCTGGAATATCCGCAGTATACCCGCCCGGAAGTCTGGGAAGGCCGCAGTGTGCCGGAGCCGCTTCTGAACGGCGATCATGAAAAGGTGGCGCGCTGGCGTCGCCTTCAGCAGCTGGAGCGAACACGGGACCGCAGACCGGATCTCTTTCAACGCTTTGAGCCGCAGTCGGATCTGGACCGGGAAATGCTGGCGCAGCTGCGCAGACAGGAAGGCCGTACCCGTCTGACAGAGCCTCTTGGCTGCCGACCTGCGACAGTGGAAGATCTCCCGGCAATCTTCGCCATGCGCGACTATGCCCGGGAAAGCCTCCGCAGACATCATGTCGATCAGTGGCAGGGGGAATACCCCAGTGACAAGCTGCTCGTTTCCGATATTGCCGATGGAGAAGGATATGTCATTGTTCATGGAGAAGATGTGGCAGCCTATTTTGTCCTGACTATGCGGGAGGAACCGGATTACGAGCTGATCCGGGACGGGAAGTGGACGCCTGACCTGCTCTCCTGCAACATTCACCGGGCAATGGTGGGTGAGAGATACCGGGGGACCGGGGTTTCGTCTGCCATGTTTGCTTTTGCCGAGGACCTTACACGTGCCATGGGAAGGCGCTGTGTCCGCCTGGATACTCACAAGGATAACAAAGCCATGCTGAAACTGATGCGTGACTGCGGCTATCGTTACCGCGGGAATGTTTCCATCTCGGCGGAGCCCGGACATGAGACCCTGCGCCGTTGCTTCGAAAAAGTACTCAGGGAGAAAAAACAATGAACCGAAGCCCGAAATTTAACCGCTTTATCGCAATTATCTGGATGCTTGTCGGTTTGGGAGGCGTTTTGCTTCCGCTGCTGACCCGTTCTTATACGGTACCCAATATTCTGCTGATGCTGATCTCAGTTGCGGTGATCTGTCTCAACTGGGTCCGTTTTGACAGGAACCGATGAATACGCTGACCGACCCGGTGGCGATCCGTGCTTTGCTGGACCGCCACGGCTTTCATTTCTCCAAGTCCTTGGGACAGAACTTTCTGATCGATGCCTCAGTTCCGGAGCGAATCGCGGAAGCCGTTCAGGCCGATGAAAACAGCGGTGTTCTGGAGATCGGACCGGGGATCGGCTGCCTGACGGCAGAGCTGTCCGGCCGTGCGGGCAAGGTCCTGGCGGTCGAGCTGGATAACAGACTGAAGCCGCTTCTGGACGAGACGCTGTCGGGCAGAGAAAATGTGGAACTACTGTTCGGAGATGCCTTGAAGCTGAACCTGCGTGAGCTGGTTCTGGAAAAGCTTCCGCAGCAGACAAAGCTGGTCTGCGCGAACCTCCCCTATAATATCACCAGCCCTGTCCTTACGGCGATTCTGGAGGCAGACTGTTTCGAGCGTATCTGTGTGATGATCCAGCGCGAGGTTGCCCACCGGATCTGTGCCGGACCCGGCGGAAAGGAATACGGAGCATTCAGCCTGCTGGTACAGTGGTATACCGAACCGGAGCTGCTCTTTGATGTTTCCCCGCACTGCTTTGTCCCGCAGCCGAAGGTGACCTCTTCTGTCATTCGCCTGACAAAGAGGGAAAAACCGCCTTGTTTCGTTTCGGATGAGGCCCTGCTGTTCCGGATCATCCGTGCTGCGTTCAACCAGCGCCGCAAAACACTGGTAAACGCGCTTTCTGCCGGTTTGCCCGGACTGCGAAAAGAAGAATGTGAAAGAATTCTCAAAGTTTGTGATTTAGACACAAATATCCGCGGTGAAAAGCTGAATCTTGGTGATTTTGCAAAAATCACGAACGAATTAGCGGATTTAACAAATTTCGATTTGTATGGAAAATGAATTGATTTCATAGGGGCAATGTGTTATATTAACCGATGGCCTGAAACTATCATATCGCTATGAATTATAATGTGTAAGGAAAGGATCAACACAATGAGCAAAAAGTACGTCTATCTGTTCTCAGAAGGCAATGCAACAATGCGCGAGCTCCTCGGCGGCAAGGGCGCCAACCTTGCTGAGATGAGCAACATCGGACTCCCGGTTCCCCAGGGCTTTACCATTACCACGGAAGCCTGCACCCAGTACTATGCTGACGGCCGCAAGATCAACGACGAAATCATGTCGGAGATCATGAAGAATGTCGAAACCATGGAAGAGATCAATGGCAAGAAGTTCGGCGACCTCGAGAATCCGCTTCTGGTTTCTGTCCGTTCCGGTGCCCGTGCTTCCATGCCCGGCATGATGGACACCATCCTGAACCTGGGTCTGAACGATGAGGTCGTTGCCGCCATGATCAAGGGCAACCCCGACCCCAAGTTTGAGCGCTTTGTGTACGATTCCTACCGCCGCTTTATCCAGATGTTCTCTGACGTCGTTATGGAAGTCGGCAAGAAGTACTTTGAACAGCTCATTGACGCCATGAAGGAAGCCAAGGGCGTGACTTATGATATCGAGCTCACCGCTGCTGATCTGAAGGAACTGGCTGAGCAGTTCAAGGCCGAGTATAAAAAGCAGATCGGTTCGGACTTCCCCTCCGATCCGAAGGTCCAGCTGTACGAAGCCATCCGTGCCGTGTTCCGTTCCTGGGACAACCCGCGTGCCAATGTCTATCGCCGTGACAACGACATTCCCTATTCCTGGGGTACTGCCGTCAACGTCATGCCGATGGTCTTCGGTAACCTGAACGAAAACTCCGGTACCGGCGTTGCCTTTACCCGCAACCCCGCCACCGGCGAGAAGAAGCTGGTTGGTGAGTTCCTGACCAACGCCCAGGGTGAAGATGTCGTCGCCGGTGTCCGCACCCCGATGCCCATCTCTGAGATGGCCAACAAGTTCCCCGAGGCTTTTGATCAGTTCGTTAAAGTCTGCGATACGCTCGAAGAGCACTATCGCGACATGCAGGACATGGAGTTCACCGTTGAAAACGGCAAGCTCTACATGCTCCAGTGCCGCGCCGGCAAGCGCACCGCGCAGGCCGCTCTCAAGATTGCCTGCGACCTCGTGGACGAGGGCATGATTGACGAGAAGCGCGCGGTTGCCATGATCGAGCCGCGTACCCTTGACACTCTTCTGCATCCGCAGTTTGACGCGGACAAGCTGAAGGCTGCCACCCCGATCGGCAAGGGCCTCGGCGCTTCCCCCGGCGCAGCCTGCGGCAAGGTTGTCTTCTCCGCTGAAGATGCCAAAGCATGGGCTGCCCGTAAAGAGAAGGTCGTCTTGGTTCGTCTCGAGACAAGCCCCGAGGACATCGAAGGCATGAAGGCTGCGCAGGGCATCCTGACCGTCCGCGGCGGCATGACCAGTCACGCTGCTGTTGTCGCCCGTGGTATGGGCAGATGCTGCGTCTCCGGCTGCGGGGAGATCAAGATGGATGAGGAGAACAAGAAATTCGAGCTCGCCGGTAAGGTTTACCAGGAAGGCGACTGGATCTCCATTGACGGTTCTACCGGTAACATCTACGACGGCATTATCCCCACGGTTGACGCCACCATCGCCGGTGAGTTCGGCCGCATCATGGAGTGGGCGGATCGTTATCGCCGCCTGAAGGTCCGCACCAATGCGGATACCCCGTTTGACGCTGCCAAAGCCCGTGAGCTTGGCGCGCAGGGCATCGGCCTGACCCGTACCGAGCACATGTTCTTCAACGCTGACCGTATCGAGCCTTTCCGTGAAATGATCTGCGCCGACACCAAGGAAGAGCGCGTTGCCGCGCTGAAGAAGCTTGAGCCGATGCAGCAGGCGGACTTCGAAGGCCTTTATGAGGCTATGGATGGCTGCCCGGTTACCATCCGTTTCCTGGATCCCCCTCTGCATGAGTTCGTTCCGACCGAGGAAGAGGAGATTGAAGAGCTGGCGAAAGCTCAGGGCAAGACCGTTGAGCAGATCAAGCAGGTTATCTATAACCTGCATGAGTTCAACCCCATGATGGGTCACCGTGGCTGCCGCCTTGCCGTTACCTATCCGGAAATTGCCCAGATGCAGACTGCTGCGGTCATTAAGGCTGCGCTGGCTGTTTCTGCTCGTCATCCCGACTGGAATCTGGTTCCCGAGATCATGATTCCGCTGGTGGGTGAAGTGAAGGAATTCAAGTACGTCAAGGATGTTGTCGTGCGTGTTGCCGATGACCTGATCGCCAAGTCCGGCATCGACCTCAAGTATTTGGTCGGCACCATGATCGAAGTTCCCAGAGCCGCCCTGACTGCGGATGAAATCGCCAAAGAGGCGGAGTTCTTCTCCTTCGGCACCAATGACCTGACTCAGATGACCTTTGGTTTCAGCCGTGACGATGCCGGCAAGTTCCTCGGAGCCTACTATGACAACAAGATCTATGAGAGCGACCCGTTTGCCCGCGTCGACCAGATCGGTGTCGGCAAGCTCGTAAAGATGGCCGCCACAGCCGGCCGTGAAACCCGTCCCGACATCCATCTCGGTGTCTGCGGCGAGCACGGCGGTGACCCCAGCTCTGTGGAGTTCTTCCACAAGGCCGGTCTGGACTATGTTTCCTGCAGCCCGTTCCGTGTTCCCATCGCCCGCCTTGCTGCCGCGCAGGCCGCGATCAAGGACGAGGAAGCCCAGGCTGCTGCCAGAAAAGCAGAGGAAGAGGCTGTTAAGGCGGAATTGAACGCCAAGGTTGAGGCCGCGAAGGAGGCCTTGAAGGACGCTGCCGATAAGTTCCAGGCCATCGCTGCCGACAAGACCGACGATCTCAAAGAGTTCGCGGCTGTCGCCCTGAAGTCTCTGAAGGCCGGATGGGAAGAGGCCAAGAAGACCTTCGACCAGGAGAAGAAGTAATACTTCTCGCTGAGGAGATCAAAGAAAGTAATACCAGACGTTTCGTCATGGAGCGTTCTGTCTTACAGACAAAAGAGTGGGCTGTGAAGAAAAGGTGAGGTAAAACTCACCAGGACTTCACAGCCCATTTTTCATGTCTGGCGACGGGGGAAAAGAGGACAGGACTCTATTGGGATACCGGAGTATTCATCTGTCCGGATGAGCGTCAGAATATGAAATCCGTACTGGTACATCATGCTGACATGATTGAAGAATTTCGCGACGAGCTCGTTTTTCCTCACGGTTTTTGCGAATGGAGTGTCATCAAGGGCAAAGTATTCAATTGAGAGCAAATCATGTTCTGCGTTTAGATTACATGGTTTTTCGGGAATGCGATCCTTTTTTTCATTATAAGTGTGGCAAAGCGCGGTGCGGCCTCCTCATGCCGGACACCTTCCGTCGAGCGCATATTATTATCTTTCAGTTACTGTCTATTTCCCAAAGCGCTTCCGCATGAGGGCTTTGATCCCACCGGCTTCCAGGATCATCCGCTGCTGATCCCCCAACCGGTCGCAGGGGAAGACCTCGCCGGTCTCTTCCACCGTGACCGTACCGGAGTCCAGATCCAGTGTCAGGGTCTGTCCTTCCTTTACATGATTGCCGATCCCGGCGCAGACGATGGGCAGCAACCCCAGATTGACTGCGTTGCGGTAAAAGATCCTGGCAAAGGAATCTGCCAGAACTGCCTTTGCACCCATGGCCAGGAGGGCGATCGGAGCATGTTCTCTGCTGGAGCCGCAGCCGAAATTCCGCCCGGCAACTACGAAGCCACCGTCGGGAAAGCCAGCGGCGATCCTTTCATTGACGCCCTCCAGGCAGTGGATTCCGATTTCTTTTGGGTCTGTCAAAGCCAGATAACGGCTTGGATAGATTTGATCCGTATCAATGTTGTCGCCGACAACCACAATTCTTCCTGTCAATTTGCTTTCCATGTGTTTTCGCCTCCCTCAAAGATAATCTCGGGGATCGGTGATCTTCCCATTGAGAATGCTCGCGGCGACCGACGCCGGGGATGCAAGATAGATGCTTGCTTCCTTTGAACCCATCCGACCCGGGAAATTGCGGTTGGTACTGGAGATGCACACCTCACCAGGAGCGAGGATTCCCTCGTGCACACCCAGGCAGGCCGCGCAGCCGGGGGCTGCGATTGTTGCGCCGGAGCGAATCAGCTCCTGAATATAGCCTTTTTCGATGCAGTGCTGCATTACCCGACTGGACGCCGGGACAATGATGAGCCGGGTATAGGACGGGATATGCTTGCCTTTGAGGATCTGCGCTGCGGCGGCGATATCTTCTTCCCGTCCGCCGGTGCACGAGCCGATATAACCCTGATCCAGTTTCACCTCGTCTTTTTCCAGAACACGCGTGAGAGGACGGACATTCTCAACGCTGTGCGGGCAGGCCAGCTGAGGCTCGAGCGTGCCAACGTCAAAGACATAGCTCTCGCTGTATACAAAGTCCGGATCTGTGTACTGTACTTCAAAGGGACGGACTGCGCGGGCGGACACATAATCCAGCACATCCCGATTCGGCTGCATGTATGCAGTCTTGGCGCCCATCTCCACCGCCATGTTGCAGATCACCATGCGTCCGGCGACATTCAGATTCTCCACATAGGTCCCGGTAAAGTCGATCGCTTTATATACTGCTCCGTCAGCCCGGATTTTTCCCAATACAGCCAATATCACGTCTTTGGGGTAAACTCCCTTGGGGGCCTCCCCATTCAATCGGATCTCGATGATCTCGGGGACGCGGAACCAGAGTTCGCCGGTCATCAGAATGGTTGCCATATCTGTCGCGCCGCAACCAGTCCCCAGCGCGCCAAACGCACCGTGCGTTGTGGTATGAGAATCTGTCGCCACAATGATCATGCCAGGATAGATCAAGCCGGCTTCCGGCATCACCTGGTGGCACACCCCGCAGTTAACATCGAAGTGGAAGCGCAGATCATTCTTTTTTGCAAACTCACGCATCTCTTTATGATTGGCGGCGCTTTTTACATCCGAGCACGGCGCGTAGTGATCAAACACAAAGGCACATCTCTCGCGGTCCCACACCTTTTCTCCACCCATCTCATAGAAGGAATACACTGTCTGCAGATACAAATCGTTGATCTCGGCGAAATCGACCTCTGCGGTCACGATCTCCCCGGTCTTGACTTCCGCCTTTCCGCTGTTCTTTGCAAGGATCTTTTCTAGTGCGTGCATAAGGGAACTCTCCTCCTATCTTTTATTATGTTTGATTGTTTTTACTTCTTTCTCCGTCCCTGAAAATGGGCGTGTATCATACACTTCCGGACGTTTTCCTTTTATCTCAGACGGCGCTGCTCAAGGTTGGTGATAAAAGCTGTTTCTTTCCGATTTCACTTGCGGCGCAGTGGACCTGTATCCTGGTGAATTAAGTATTCGAAACATGGCCGGCTAAGCAAGCAACAGGTCCAGGAGCTCATCTTTTTTTAGTCGGGAGAAGTATTTTGACACTTCAATTCCTTCGAGGGCCATATCATATCCTTCGGCATCCGCCCTCTTCCCGATAAATCGTGCGGCAAGTAGGGCGGGATCCTCGGCGCTGAAGTAGTCCCCACGGAATTCCAATCCGGTGACAATAGAATGTTCGGTGCTGAGGAAGACATCAATCCTGCCGACTCCATCGATCCGGGCGCTTTTGTGTAGCGAGCAGACGGGACTGCGGCCGAAGTTCCATTCCCAATTGTCATAGCGCTTTTTCTTCAGCCGCTCTATCCCGCGGATATCCTCGGCCGAAAAGACGTACTCTTCTCCCGGATTATCCTCTAAAATGCTGCGCAGAAGAAGAAAGCGGAACTCTTCCAGAGAGATATCTTCCCGCAGATACTCCCTGATGTTTGTTACCCGGCTCCGGACAGACTTGCTGCCTTTGCTCTCAATTTTGGACGGATCCACCTGCAGTGCCTTCTGCATCATATCAAGATCAGAATCGAACATGATCGTGCCGTGATGCATGACCCTGCCTGAGCGAATATACTGCGCGTTTCCGGAGAACTTTCTTCCGTCGATGGTGATATCGTTACGGCCGTTAATCTCGGCGCTGACGCCGAGCTTTGCGAGAGCCTTTACGATGGGCAGGCAGAACACGCGCATATTCAGTTCGTCCGTTTTATCAGCCTCGGCAATGAAGGTGAAGTTGAGATTGCCGAGATCGTGATAGACTGCGCCGCCTCCGGAAAGACGGCGGACGACTTTGATACCGTTTTCCCTGACAGTCTTTTCATTTATTTCCGCAAGGGTGTTCTGATATTTGCCGATGATGACGGCGTTTGCGTTCTGCCATAGCATGAAATATATTCTGTCTGCGGGCAGTTTTTCAAAGATATATTGTTCGGCAGACAGATTGAAGGCGGGATCGGTCGTTTTGAGATCCAAAAAGTTCAGCTTGTTCATGAGTTGTATTATAAAGCCTGCCCCGCCAATTTGCAACAGTAAAATGTAGCTTAACTACATAAATCAAAAAATTACTTGTAATAATGTTTCATAAATGATATAATGCGCTGTGTGATCATTTATCCCGGCATTATTCTTTCATTCGAATGGGAGGTCATTATATGGCAACAGTTATTACTTTGCCCCAGAAAGGTCTGACGGAAGAATCCTCCGTAATCGCGGAATTATACGTTAAGGAAGGCGATGCTGTCGTTGCCGGAGCACCTCTATTTGCAATCGAGACCGGCAAGGCCACCTTTGACGTGGAGTCCGAAGTCTCCGGCACGGTTCTCGGTATATTTGTTTCCGTGGGTGATGATGTTCGGATCAAAGCTCCTGTTATGGTGATCGGCGAGCCGGGCGAGACGTTCGAGCGCCCCGGGAGCAGCGCGCCTGCGTCCTCTGGCGCGAAGGCTCCTTCCGTATCCGCTCCGGTGGCAACGCCGGCGGCGCCGATCAGGTTAGAGGACACTCCGTGCTTTGCGTCCCCGCGGGCAAAGGCGGCCGCAGAGCGCGCCGGGATTGATTGGCACAACGCCACGGCTTCCGGCCCGGAGGGAAGAGTGATCGAGAAGGATATCGCGGCTCTTGCTGCCGGCGGGAAAAAGCTTATCGCTGCCAAGGCGGCAGCCGCCGCGGAGACGGTAGAGTTCGAGATCGTCAAAAACTCCGGCATACGCAGGGTCATTGCGCAGAACATGCACGATTCTCTCGCCACGATGGCTCAGCTTTCCTTTACGGCCTACTTCGACGCGACAGAACTGTTCGAGTACCGTGAAATGGTGAAAGCCCAGGGCGAAAAGCTGGGCTATCCCAACATTTCCATCAACGACATGATCCTCTTTGCCGTATCCAGAACCGTCCTTGACTATCCTCTGTTCAACGCCCACTTCTCCGATAAGGAGATGAAGATATTCCACAGAGTACATCTGGGCGTCGCCACCAATACCGAGCGCGGCCTGATGGTGCCCACCCTCTTCAATGCGGATCTGAAAAGCCTTAACATGATCTCGAGAGAGGCAAAGGAGCTTTCCCGAGCCTGCCGCGAGAATACGATCACCCCGGATCAGTTGAGCGGCGGCACCATAACCGTGACCAACATCGGCAACAATAATATTTCCAGCTTTACACCTGTTATCAATCCTCCCCAGACCTCCATCATCGGCGTCTGCTCGCCGGAGTGGAGAGTACGTCCCGGCAAAAACGGTGAAATGGAAATGTACAGAGCCATGGGCATTTCCCTTACCATCGATCATCGTGCGGTGGACGGAGCGCCTGCGGCCGAATTTCTGAACGCGTTCTGCCGCAGGCTGGAAAGCTTCCGGCTTCTTCTTGCGGAGTAAGGAAGGTACAGGATATGGCAGCATATGACGTGATCGTGATCGGAGCCGGACCCGGCGGATATCTGGCCGCGGAACGTGCGGGACAGTCCGGGCTGAAGACGCTCCTGATCGAAAAGCAGCATATCGGCGGTACCTGTCTCAACGAGGGCTGCATTCCCACCAAGACGCTGCTCCGCAGCGCGAAGCTTCTACATGCCGCGCGTGGTAGCAAAGCCTACGGGGTCTCCTGCGAGGGAGCGGCCATCGACCATGCGGCCGTTGTGGAACGCAAGAGAGCAGTCACCGCCAGCCTTGTGGCCGGCGTAAAGGGCAGTCTCAGGGCGTCCAGGGTCAAAACAGTGGAGGCGGAAGCACTCATCCGCGGGCAGGACGCTGAAGGCTTCAACGTGGAGGCAGCAGGAGAGACCTTCAAATCCCGGTATCTGATCCTTGCGACGGGTTCTCGCCCCATCGTCCCTGGCATCGAGGGGCTGCAGGAGGCTCTGGCGGAGGGCTTTGTCCTTACAAGTACGGAGCTTCTTGAGATCGACAGAATCCCTTCGTCTCTCTGCATAGTCGGCGGCGGCGTGATTGGCCTGGAGATGGCGACCTACTTTGCCATGGCCGGCTCCAGGGTGGAGATCATAGAGGCATCATCCAAAGTCGCCGGGTCTCTGGACGGAGAGGCGACCGCGGTGATCCAGAAATCCTGCGAACAGCTGGGCATGAGCTTCCACCTTAACACGAGAGCAGTATCCTTCGAGACCGGAAAGGTCAAGGTGGACTGTGACGGCAAGCAGGAAGAGATCGAGTGCGAAAAAGCGTTGATCTGCATCGGCAGAGCGGCAAATATCGAGGGTTACGGGCTGGAGACGCTCCATGTTCCGACGGAAAAGGGCGCGATCAAGGTCGATGAACACTGTATGACGGGCATGCCCGGCCTCTACGCGATCGGTGACTGCAACGGTCAGGGCATGCTGGCGCATGTGGCCTACCGACAGGCAGAGATCGCCGTCAATCATATCAATGGGAAAAACGATCCGATGCGCTGGGCTGTCGTCCCGTCTCTTGTCCATACGGAACCGGAGGCCGCCTTCGTCGGGCAGACCGTGGAGGAGGCAAAAGCAAATGGGATCGACGCGATCGGCGTGAAGCTCTCCATGAACTACTCCGGCCTGTATCAGGCGGAGAATGCCAACGGGCAGGGCATCATGAAGGTCGTCTTCGACAGAAAAAAGCGGACGATGATCGGCGCCGTGATCGTCGGAGGCCCCGCCTCGGAGCTGATCACGATCTGCTCCATGATGATCGATAACGAGCTTCCCGTTGACAGGATGAAGTCTTACGTATTCCCGCACCCCACCTGCGCGGAGATCATCCGGGAAGCCATTTTCGCTGCAAAACTATAGGGAGGAAGAACCATGTCGAGGGAACAAATGTACAAGCCGGAAGAAATTTTCGGTGAAACAGATATAAAGTTCAAAGACATTCCCGTATTTGCCTATAAAAAGACAGTAAAAGATGAATTCGAAAGCGGGAAATTTACCAAAGAAGAGTTGGTGAGGATCTACCGTGATATGAAATTCATCCGCGATTTTGAGAACATGCTTCTCGCCGTCCGTACCGTAAAGACCTTTAATGGCATAGATTACATGTATACCGGCCCTGCCCATCTTTCCATCGGTGAAGAGGCGGCGGCTGTGGGAGAAGCATTCAGACTTCGTCCGGAGGATATTACTTTCGGAAGCCACCGCAGCCATAATGAGGTCATTGCCAAGGGGCTCAGCGCCATCGAAAAGCTCTCCGATGACGATCTTATACAGAGAATGAAGAGCCTGTTCGACGGAAAGATTCTCCGCATAGTCAAAGAGCATACCAACGAGACCAATGTGAAAAAGCTGGCTGTGCGCTTCCTGTTCTATGGCCTGATGGCAGAACTTTTCGGACGTGAGACCGGCTTTTCAAAGGGCCTCGGCAACTCTATGCACCTGTTTGTGCTTCCCTTCGGCATATACCCCAACAATGCTATCGTCGGAGGGTCCGGACCTATTTCCGCGGGTGCGGCGCTCTATAATAAGGTCATGAAGAAGGACGGCGTGGTCGTGTGCAACATCGGCGACGCTTCCATTGGCTGCGGCCCAGTCTATGAAGCTATGAATTTCGCTTCCATGGATCAGTTTAATACCCTTTGGGAGGAGGGGTTTAAGGGCGGCCTGCCGTTGATTTTTAACATAATGGATAACGGCTACGGTATGGGCGGACGTACCAACGGTGAAACCATGGCATATCATAACGTTGCCCGATTAGGCGCGGGCGTGGCCGTGAACCAGATGCATGCTGAACGGATAAATGGTTATGATCCTCTGGCAGTGATCGATGCTTACGACCGAAAGTTGCCTCTTGCCAGGAGCGGGGAGGGCCCCATCCTTCTCGACGTGGTCACTTATCGTTTCTCCGGCCATTCTTCCTCTGACCAGAACGCCTACCGTTCCAGAGAGGAAATAGAAGCCTGGCAGAAAATCGACAGCATCCCCGCCTTCAAGGCCAGGCTCATCGAAGCCGGGATCGCAGTAGAGGCAGACTTCGAGTCAGCCGACAATGAAGTGCATACCGTTATCTGCGATGCCTTTGATCTGGCTGTAGATGAGAGCGTCTCTCCCAGAATGGATCTGAAGAAGGAGCCGGACGCGATCTCCCGGTATATGTTTTCCAATCAGAAGGTAACCAGAATGGCGGAAGGCAAACCGGACGTGTTCGGCCCGAAGGAGGCGAACCCCCGTTGGCAGAAGGTGCAGAAGAAGGCGCATTTCGCGTTCAGGGAGGATGGCTCTCCGGTTCCCGCCAGCAGCGTCTATGCTTACCGGGACGCTGTCTTTGAGTCTGTTTTTGATAAGTATTATGAGGACCCCACTTTGATCTCTTACGGTGAAGACGTGAGAGAATGGGGCGGCGCCTACGGCGTATACACGGACATGTATAAATCCATT
Source organism: Oscillospiraceae bacterium (assembly GCA_017448455.1). Taxonomy (GTDB): domain Bacteria; phylum Bacillota; class Clostridia; order Oscillospirales; family Oscillospiraceae; genus Limivicinus. The sequence goes on from JAFSLL010000133.1 coordinate 96,946, forward strand.
CCGTTTCACCGCCTGTTTAACAGCCCCATTTCCGAGGCAACGATCATCTCCTCCGGCGTGGGCTATGCCATGATGGGCGGGCGTTGCGTTGTGGAGCTGATGTACGCGGACTTTATGGGCAGAGCCGGCGACGAGATTTTCAACCAGTTGGCCAAATGGCAGGCCATGACCGCCGGCCAGATAAAAATGCCTGTCGTCGTCCGAATCTCCGTGGGCGCGCTGTACGGCGCCCAGCATTCGCAGGACTGGACGAGCCTTGCCGCACACATCCCGGGACTCAAGGTCGTGTTCCCTGCCACTCCATATGATGCGAAGGGGCTTATGACTTCCGCGCTCAATGGCACGGATCCCGTGCTGTTCTTCGAGAGCCAGCGCCTGTACGGCAAGGGGGAAGAGTTCCATCCCGTTCCCGCTGAAAGCTATGAGATAGAGATCGGAGAGCCCGACATCAAACGCGCCGGCTCCGATATAACAATTCTCACTGTCGGAGCGACTCTGTATCCTGCCCTGAAGGCGGCGAAAGAGCTGGAGGAAAAGTACGGCGTGTCTGCCGAGGTCATCGACGCGCGTACCCTCGTCCCGTTCAACTATGAAAAAGTTGTCGAATCCGTCAAAAAGACCGGACGGATCGTTCTCGCCTCCGACGCCTGTGCCAGAGGCAGCCACCTCAACGATGTGGCAAGAAACATCACGGAGCTGTGCTTTAACTATCTGGACGCGCCTCCCGTGCTGATCGGATCTGAAAACTGGATCACCCCCTGCGCAGAGCTGGAAAAAGAATTCTTCCCCCAATATCAGTGGATCATCGATGCCGTCGACCAGAAGATCATGAAGCTCGGCGTTGCCCAGCCCACGCACAACTTCACTCCAGTATATCAGATTTTCAAAGAAAGGGGCGGTGTCTGATGCCGAGGGAAGAATCTGCGGTTGCGTTCAGAATACGCAGCGTCATGCCGGAACTGAGCAAATCGGAGGCTGTTGTTGCCGACTATGTGTCCAACAATCCGGAAAAAGTCATCAACCTGTCGGTAAGTGCGCTGGCCGACCTTTGCGGCGTGTCGGAGCCAACCATCATCCGAGCCTGCCGCAATATGGGTTATTCAGGATACCAGGCGCTGAAGGTGGCGCTCATTCAGGGGCAGAGCGCTACCATTGCGTATGCCGGGGAAGAGGTCACGGAGACGGATTCCATGCAGGATACGATCACGAAGGTATTCGGCGCCGCGGCGGATGCCATCGCACTGACACGGAACAATCTCAATGTCCGGGACATGGAACGAGCCGCCGAGGCGCTGCTCAGAGCGAAAAGGATCTATATCTTTGGTGTAGGCGGTTCGGCGGCCGTTGCCTCCGATGTGCAGCACAAGTTCTCTCGTCTGGGCTTTAACGTCACCGCCTATGCGGATCTGAATTTGCAGGCGATTGTTGCGGCCTACGCCGGAAAGGATGACGTGGTTTTTGCCATCAGCCATTCAGGGTCGTCAAAGGTCGTTGTGGACAACACAAATATTGCGAAGTCCAACGGTGCTACCGTCATTTCTCTCAGCAGCACGGGAAAATCTCCTCTGACAGAGATCGCCGATATTTCTCTTTTTACTGATGCCAACGAAACCAGATACAGAATCGTGGCTTTGTCCTCCAGGATCGCAGAGCTCACGATCATCGATACGCTGTATTCCTTTATGAGTTTTCGGACGGGCAGCAAAGAGAATCTGAAAATAGAAAAAGCGATCGAACACCAGATGTATTAAAGAAAAAAAGCAGGCCGACGGCCTGCCTTTTTTCGTGTAATTCCCGTCTTGTCCGACGGATCGATCGATTATAGAAATGACGCGTGTCATGCAGAAGCCTGATAAAAACGGAGCCGGGCTGTTATTCCTCGATCAGCATCCCCGTATATCTTGGGACCTTGAAATGCTGCATAAACACGTCGCATTTGCAGAGGAAAGAAAAGAACACATGCTTCCCGCATCCGTTCAAGGTTTCATAGTTTCCCTGCCCCTTGGCCAGAATGAGATCCGCTGCGTCAAAAACCGCTTTCGCTTCCTCGCTGAGCATCTCATACTCCACACCGGCAATGGCCGCCCCACATCCGATGATTTTGGCGATGCCGTCTGTGCCGGCGTGATGCGCATCCTCAACGGTCGCGTCATTCAAAACCTCGCCGCCGCGAACCATGACATGAAGATCCAGCTGCGGAAAACGCTTTTTCATCTGCTCGAGCATGAGCGTGTCCAGCACGATCTCTCCGCTGTTGTCCGCGATAAGCAGAAAGCTCTTTGCGGAAGTACAGCTGCAGACAAAGGAGAGATACGCGGCCTCATCCTCCCGGCTCAATGAACAGTCGGACAGAAGCCGGATGAAATCCTCGGGGGAGACGTCCTTCAAAGCGCCGAAATCAATATAGTTTCCGACCCTTGCCATGAATAGAGATGCTTTCAGAGGGTCATCGGAGCTGTTGATCCGTGCGCGGATGCTGTCGGCCATGGAAAGGACGAAGTCATTGAACTGCTTTTTTATTTTGCTGTAACGGCTCGATTTCCCGAAATGCTTTTCGTATATCCCCCTGATAACGTAATTCATATAGGGGGCGGACTCGCTGACATCCCAGCGGTTCAAAGCGTCCCGCACTTCCGACAGATAGCTCTCGTCCGGCGTGTTTCTCTTCTCATTCTCATATAAGCATCGGAAACATTGATCGCTTAATCTCATCTCAACCTCACAAAAAAACCGGGAGCATTTCGCTGGAATGGTATTCTGCTTTTCTGCCCCTCCAGCGGACCTTCTTATTTTGCTTCGGGCGCCAAAGTGAATAAACCGCCCGCTTTGAAGAATGCCTGCGGAAGGACAGCGGCGATCGGAGGACGGCAATGCCGCTGTCCGGAACAATCCGGTCCTTCAAAAGCCTGTATGAACGGTTCATGCCTGCGAAATCCCTGTTATTTAGTCAGACGGTGATGACATTAACGCCCATAGCGCGAATTCTTTCGTAATACTCCCGATTATCCGCGTAGTCATCGGTGATCAGTGTATCAAAGGCATTGAGATCCGCGATATGCGCAAATGCCACCCGTCCGAACTTGGAGTGGTCAGCGACCATGACCTTGTGCTTTGCCTGCAGGATCATTTTTCTCATGATGGAGTCTTCCAGGTGATTATACGAGGTCGCCCCGGAATCGACATCGATGCCGTCTATGCCCATGATGAGGACGTCGGCTGTGTATTTGGAAAGCTGATCCTCCACTCCCTTGCCGACGGTGATCTGAAAATCGTTGTCATAACGTCCGCCCAGAAAGAAAACGGTTACGTTCTTGCAGTCGGCAAACTCAAGAAGAACAGGCATTGCGTTTGTGATAACGATCGCTTTCTTCCTTTTCTTGATCTCATCACAGACAAACGCACTTGTAGAGCCGACATTGATGATAACAGAATCGCCGTCATGGATCAGGTCGGTAGCGGCCTCGGCTATCCTGGCTTTTTCGGCAGAATGAAGCTTTTTTTTGGAGTTATAGTCCATGGAAGCCTTGGTCTTGTTGGGCTTTCTGACGCCGCCGTGGTTTCGTTTAACCAGGTCGATCTCCTCCAGAATATCCAGATCTTTGCGAATGGTGACCTCAGATACTCCGAAATAAGAGCTGAGCGCGTTTACGCTGACGTACTTTTCGTCCTCAAGTTTCTCAAGGATTTCCGTACGCCTTTTCTGCTGCTTCTGACTTCCGGGAATTGCTTTCATGTTTCTCAGTCCTGTTCCCAACAGTTTTAATAACCGATATTTTACGTATCGTATGAAATCAATAATACCCTAAACATGAAGGAAAAACAAGGGGCAACGGCGTTTTTCCGGGAAGTATACCTATAGAAATCAAGAAAAAACAAAGAAAATCAAATTGTGTTCTTACGTTTTAAACTCAAATACAACAGTGAAAATAGCAGAATTATTTGCGTTTACAACTGTTTTGTAAAACAAAGAAAATAAAACGTCAGGCATAAAGGGGATGCTCCGGGCTGGCATCGAGCCCGGGATAAAGGAGAAGCCCATACGGAACAATAAGTTCTAAAGACAGAGGTCGCTTGCAGAAGGTACGAAACGGCATACGGGGAACCGTCATCAGCCCACCCCCCCCCCGGGCCAAGGAACCGTTCAGAAAATAAATGAACGGTATTATTTTCGGATTTTACGTTATATTTTTCGAAAATGAATAAATAATTTGCGTTTATAAGCGTTTTATACGAAAATGAATGCGTTCAATTGACAATCGAAAAAAACTTTTGTAAATTATAAATTAGATATACTCGAACTTGATATTTGAGAGGGTTTGCCATGCGAAAGCTTAGATTAGAACCTCCTTTTTTTGAGATCGGGCCTAAAAATTATCTTTTCGGAGACCAAATCCTGGACCTGGCACGGATTGCGGACGAGGCTGCCGCGAAATATGATGTGCGGGTCATTTTTACCACCCCCTACGCAAACATTGAAAAAGTTGCAGCATCCGCAAAAAACCTGAAGGTTTTTGCCCCTCATATGGATGATATCCCGGTCGGGCGCGGTTTGGCTTGCATTCTCGGCGAGTCGCTGAGGGCTGCTGGCGCTGTTGGCGTTATGCTCAACCACGCGGAGAGGGCGCTGCCGCTTTCCACATTGGTCCGCGCATTGGCCCGGGCGCGGGAGCTGGAGTTAATGACAATTGTGTGTGCCGATTCCATTGCGGAGACCCGCGCTGTCGCTCAGCTCTCTCCCGATCTGATGATCACCGAGCCAGCCGAACTTATCGGCAGCGGGCAGGCCTGTGATATGACATATGTCAGGCAGTCGATAGACGCTGTTATGGGCATAAACCCCGATATCGGCGTTCTGGTGGGCGGCGGTATCAGCAGCGGCGAGGACGTCTACAGAACCATTATGGCAGGGGCGGACGCGACCGGATCCTCCAGCGGAATCGCAAAGGCTGCCGATCCGGGAGCCATGGTGTGGGAAATGCTTTCAGCCCTAAGACAGGCCTGGGACGACAGAATGGCCGCAGAAGGAAAGAAATAACTGTTTTGGGGAGGTCGTTTCATGAGCAGGTATGATGAGTCCATAAACAAGATCCTGAATATTGAGTGGACGGACATAAAAAAGCTGATCGACACCTTGGATCGCGGCGTTATGGAGCAGATCATCGATCTTCTCCTCACGGTCAGGGAAAACGGCCGTAAGGTCATTACTGCCGGATGCGGGACCTCGGGCGCTACTGCCGTGCGGGTCGCGCACTCCTTGAACGTGTGCGAGGTGCCTTCTTTCTTCCTTGACCCGTCCATGTCCATTCACGGCGGCTTCGGCGCCATTCAGCGCGGCGACGTGGTGATCCTGTTTTCCAAGGGCGGCAACACCCCGGAGGTCACCAACTACATCCCCGTGTGCAGGAAAAAGGGTGCGACGATCATCGGCGTGTCGCAGAACGACGATTCCGTTCTTGCAAAGCTGGCCGATATCTATTTCAAGATCCAGATCGATACCGAGTCCGACAAGTTTAACATGTGTGCGTCCGCCAGCTGCACAGCCTACTGCGCGGTCTGGGACGCGATAGCGTTCACCATTATGCAGTTCAATGGGTACACGAAAGAGGATCTTTTGCTGATCCACACCGGCGGCAAAGTCGGAGAGCTTCTTGCTGAAGAAAATAAAAAGCAGAGGGAGAACAAAAATGACGATCTACAATGAGAAATTTCAGGTTGAAACCGGCGTCGCCCATGTAACGGTGCTTGATGTTACAAAACAGGTACGTGAGATCGTTGCCAGATCCGGCGTAAAAAACGGCAATTTCCTTTGTTTCACCGGCCATACATCCTGCTCCCTGCAGATTCAGGAATTCTCCGATGGACAGACTCTTTGGGGAACGGAGCTGATCATGCAGGATCTCATCAACTGCCTGGCGAAGATCGCACCGACCTGCACAAACGAAAATATGTACCTGCACCCCAATCAGGCCCACGTCAGGGGCGCTGTTGAAGAGCGCGGCGAAAAACCCGAATGGTGCCTGAACACGGATGCGCATATCCGATCCATCATCATGGGACGTTCCGTTACGATTCCCATCATCGACGGCGAGATCCAGCTGGGCGACTTCGGCTGTATCTATTTCGCTGACTGGGATCAGGTCAGAGAACGCACCCGCACCGTAATCGTACAGGTAATGGGAGAGTAACGTGGGAAATAAGGTTCATGTCGATTTAGGCGTCAATGCGGCATTTATGACGCGACGGTACGAAGAGCCGGAGAGTTGGGCAAGGATTATTAGCGGCCTCGGGTTTGACTTCGTCTCCTTCGACAGTGACGCCTTGGACTGGTTCTACAGCGGAGACCGCGACTATATTCTGCGGACGGCAAAGGAGACCCGCTGCATATTTGAAAATGCAGGCCTGAAGATTGTTGACTACCTGACGGGTGTTGCGCCGTACCGCTTTTTCGGCCTGGCACACAAGGACCCGGAAGCCCGAGCACAGATGTACCGCTGGGTGGAGGGTGCGATCGAGATCGCCGCGGCTCTCGGTGCGGAAAGCGTCAGCGGGCGCTTTGACGCCTTCTCCGTTGAGGTGCAGGCCGAACCCGAGGCGTTTCAGGCGCGCTACGGCGAACTGTTGCGACAGTATCAGGCCCTTGCTCTTAAGGCGAAACAGCGCGGTTTAAGCGCCATCGGCATCGAGCAGATGTATGTTCCCAGCCTGATTCCTTATACCATCGCCGGGACGAAGAAATACTTTGCCGACGTAAACAAAGGAAATGAAGAGGGCGCAGTCATCCGACCCATCGTCGACACGGGGCATGCCTGCGGCCAGAATTACGGCGTATCCGGTGACGACCTGTATTATGAAAAATGGCTCGAGGAGTTCGGCGTTCTCGGCAACACCGTTCACATTCAGCAGAGCCGCAGGACCGGCAGCGATCACGCTCCGTTTGCCCGCGACGGCGGGGGTGGGGACGTGAAAATCGATCAGATCATCCGCTCGATCAAGTACTCTGCCGGAAATTACGGAAAAAATGTCCTTTCCGGCGTTATCTCGGTTCCGGAGAATATTTATCTCATTCTGGAGGCCCTCCCGTCTACGGCGGACACAGAGGAGACCGTACTCGACAGTCTGCAGCAGAGCATCGAATATCTCCGCACCGCAGTGCCGAAGGGCGGGTTCGACATCAGCATTTCTTGACAGCGGGGTATCCGACTATGAGCAAGCAGCTATTGGCAGTCGATATCGGAGCCGGAAGCGGACGGATCATCCGCGGATGTTTTGACGACAACAGACTCTCTCTGCATGAGGACGCACGTTTTTCCAACCGGTTGCTGAAAGATGCCGAGGGCTACACCTGTTGGGATTTCGAGCGTCTGGCCAGGATCGTGGCTGAACATCTGAAAAAGACCGAAGAGGCGGACAGTATCGGCTTTGATTCCTTCTCGCCGGATTTCGGGATCTTTGACGGCGGTGGGAAGCTGTGCCGTCCGATGCTGTCCTACCACAACTTTTTTCAGGCCTCGTTTCCTGAGCAGATCCTGCGCGAGTACTCTGCGGATGAGCTGCACGACATGATCGGAAATCCGGCAAATCCGCTGGCGACGGTCTCTCAGATGTGTCATCTGCAGGACAGATATGAATTTGCTTCCGACAGGAGCTGCACACTGCTTCCGATGGCGGACGCGCTGGCGTTTTCCGTGTGCGGTGAGCGATTCACAGACATCACATATTCCTTTGATACGGGACTTAACGATCTCGGCGGGGCGTGGGACGAGCGGCTCACACGTTTTTTGAAGGCGGGGAGCGATATCCTTCCGAGGGTCCTCCCCTGTGGCGAAACGGTCGCTTATGCCCAACGGCCTTCCGGCAAGAGGACGGCAGTGGTCAATACTGCGCTTCACGATACTGCGTCAGCCTACCACGCGCTGCGGCTTCTGGCCGATGGCCAGCTCTGCATGAATGCCGGGACCTGGTTCTCCATCGGCGTTTCCGCGCAAGATCCAGTTCTGACTGCGGAAAGCAAGCGCCTCGGCATCGAGAACATCGCTCTTCCGGAAGGCTTCGTCCATGGTTACACCTTCCCGGGAGCATGGTTTCTGCAGGCGTTTCAGAAGGAAAGGGCCGGACTGCCATTTTCGGAGATCGCGACGGCAGTGCAGAAGGAGCAGGGAGAGTTTATTTCCGCGGACGTCAGCGATATTTCCCGATATCAGGGTCCCGACGGGCTTATTGAAACGATTCGCAGGGATATGTGGGACGCGGGGATTAGGCAGAGCGGAGATTATCAGGTCCTCCGCAGCCTCTACGAGGGGCTGGCGGAGGCGGCGGCACAGGCCGTTGTTTGGATCGAGACGGTCAGCCATAAACAATTTCGTGAGATCTATATGAGCGGGGGCGTTACACAGGACGCGTTCCTCTGCCGCCTGATCGGGGAAAAAACCGGAAAGCAGATCGTGACGTGCATGAGAGAAGCGAGTGTCGCAGGAAATCTGCTGCTGCAGCTGCAGGCCCTGCGCTGTACCACCGGCGAGGATGAAAGCCGCGATATCCTAAAAAACATGAAAGAACAGGAGAAGAGCAATGTCACATCTGAGGTTTGAGGTCAATCCCGCCATTTTTCAGCCCATGTCCGACCGATTTGGCGTCGGATATAAGGACGAGCTGGATGAAAAACGCTGCTTTGAATTGACAGCAGCTCTTCCGGACGTGGAAGGCATGGGCTTCTGTTGCCCCGGCCAGATCAATAGAAGGAATGCTCTTGAGTATGCGGCGTGGATCCGCAAATGCGGAAAGCAGCCTGGCACAATCATCCTGAACAACTGGTCCCGGGAATTCGGCTGGGGTTCGTTTACCAACAAGAACGAGGCCATTCGCGTGAGATCCATGGAGTATGCGAAGGAATGCAAGGACGTCTCAGCCATGCTAGGCATGGACACGATCACGGTATGGCTGGCGGATGACGGTGTAGACTACCCGTTCCAGGCGGACTACTTCAGGGCATGGGATTGGATGGTCGCTGTCTTCACGGATTTGTGCGATTATAGGCCCGAGATCCGCGTCGCCATCGAATACAAGATCAGAGAGCCGCGGATCCATCAGTTTATCAGTACCTGCGGCGACGCGTTGGAACTGATCGGCGATGTGGGAAAAGAAAATCTCGGCGTGGCGCTCGACCTCGGGCATTCGTTGATAGCCGGAGAAAGAATGGCGTATTCGGTCGCCAGGATCATGAAGAAGGGAAAACTCTTCCGTACCCACTGGGGCGATAATTACCGCCACTGGGATGACGACGTCATGATCGGCTCTGTGAATCCGCTGGATTTCATTGAAGTTGTCTACTGGCTGCACAAGGGGAACTGGGATGGATGGTGCGATCTGGATCTGTACCCCTTCAAGGATGACGCGACCGCAGCTATAAACGAGAGCGTTGCCAACGTGCGGGCGTTCGAAGCGCTGGTGGATTACATCGGGATGAGCACGCTCGATGAGATCATCACATGCGACGAGCCCGGCCGCGCGGTCAGAACCATACGGGAAGCCTTGTTTGACTTTAGATCTGAAAGATAAGAGGTTGCGTGATGGCTGCCGATCGTGAATTGCGTTTAAAAAAAGAAAACGGATACAGCTCCGTTTCCGCTGGGGACATAGCGAAAATGGAGGAGTACTGCAAGGGATACATGGACTTTCTCAACGAATCAAGAACGGAAAGAGAGTTTGTGTGTCATGCCGCAGAAAAAGCGGAGGCCGCGGGCTTTACTGCCTATGTTCCTGGAATGAAGCTCGACGCGGGCAGCAAAGTATATTCAAACAACCGTGGTAAAGCGCTGATGCTTGCGGTGATCGGAAAAAAGG
>JAFSLL010000134.1 GCA_017448455.1 Oscillospiraceae bacterium
TCACCTCATTTTCACCGATCCTGTGGATGCAGCTTCCCCGCAGAACATAGGCGCATTCGATAAACTCGTGTGAGTGAGCGGGGATTTCAATATAACGGAGCAGTTTTTCTATGGCGACATTCATGTCGGACGGCATGAAGTCTTCCTCCGTCAAGCCGGAATTTCCGTATCTCTCATGAAAGGAAGCAACAATCTGTCCCTGCTCCCGAAGAGCAGGCGGATCATTGATGGTTTCCAGGGTATGCCGGTCGGTTCCATGCATCATCAGATATAAGTATTGACCGTGACGAAGCAGGGCCCCTGTCCGCTGAAAGGAATCATGTCCAGCCTTTTCATAGGGATCCAACCGGGACAGCTCCCGAATCAGATGACGATAGCTTGCCATGGTGTCCCTCCGTTCATACGCATCGTTGTTTCCGGGGATATTTCTATTATAGCTTCCCGAAAAGCAAAAATCAACCCATTAAAGACGTAAAAAATGGGCATTTTTTTATTTTCTCTGGAATGTATAATAGAAACAGAACAACAGAGGAAGGACCTGGAACATGGGAAAACGGCTGAATGATCTGAAATGCACGCTTATCCAGAAGGCGGTCTACGCAAAGCTCTACAAAGGGCACAAGCCCAACGAGTGGGAACCCTGGCATGCGCCGGAAGTGAAGAAGCTGGAAAACGGCATGGTCTGCCAGAGCGACGTCCAATACGGCGCGACTTATCCCAACAGCTTCGCGGACATCTGGTATCCCGACGACAGCGGGGAAAAGCGGCCCGTAGTGGTGTACTTTCACGGCGGCGGCTTCATTTTCGGCAACAAGTCTTCGGGTGACCCGATGCAGACCGGCGGAGGCGGTGTGGGAAAGCTGGAAGTCATCGTCAAGGCGGAGTACATTCTCGTGAATGCGGATTATGCGCTGGCGCCGCAGTACCGGTTTCCGGTTCCGATCCGGCAGTGCGACGATTTGATGCGGTATCTGATTGCGCATGAAGAGGAATTGCATCTTGATATGTCCAGGGTCTGTCTTTCCGGCGGCAGTGCTGGAGCAAACATCACCGAGATCTACGCCGCCTGCGTCTGCAATCCCGATTATGCTGCCATGCTTGGCGTCAAGCCCGTCATGACACAGGAAAACCTGAAGGTCCTTGCTATCGACGAGGCCGCGCTGGATGCCAGCGTCTTTGACAAAAATATGTATGCCATGCTGGGCTGTGCCTTGGGGGCGAAACGCAACACGCCGGAAGCAGTGGCAATCATTAACGCGAAGAATTACATTCGCGATAGCTATATTCCGTCATGGATCAATGCCTCGAATGAGCCGAATGACGAAAGAGGATATTTCATCACGGAAGGGCGCGGTCTCAAAAAGAAGCTGGATGAAATCGGCGTCCCGAGCGAGCTGGTCTTCTTCCCCGGCGCGAAGCTGCCCCACGGCTATATGGATCAGATGGAGGCGGAGGTGCACGCGAAAGAAGCCTTTGAGAGGATGATGCGCTTCATAAAACAACATATATAAGAGGAAAAGAGCGATGGCAAAGAAAGAACGAGTAAACAAGCATCCGGACTGGCGGCTCAGCCGGTCGGAAAAGAACTGGTACTACGTGGGCGACACGGCGCGGCTCTTCTGCACCTCTCTGGTGGGCTCCTACATGACCGTGTTCCTGATGTTCCAGGGCATCAATACCGCGTCCCTGGCCACGGCGATCCTGCTCGTCAAGATCATTGATTCGGTGGATGATGTGCTGTTCGGCTATATCATCGACCGTATCCACATCAAGGACTGGAAGCTGTTTCAGAGATTTGCCGGCGAAGGCAAGTATATGCCCTGGTACCGGCTGTTCTTCTGGACCTTCCCGGTCGCAACGATCCTGTTTTTCCTGATGCCCAAGGGAGCACCGGATGCTCTCAAGATCGCATGGTTTTTCGTGACCTATCTGTTCTATGACTTCACCTGCACACTGACGGAGGTCCCGATGCAGTCGATGGTCACCACACTGACGGACAGCCCCTCCGAGCGCAACAGCATTCTGACTGTGAAAGGCGTGATCACTGTCATTGCAGCTATCGGCATGGCGACCGTCGTCTCCGCTCTGATGAGCGAAAAGGTGGGGGTGCCGCTGAAAAACATCGGCGTCGTCGGATCGGTGATCTTCCTGGTCTTCATGCTCCCCATGGTGTTCAAGGTCAACGAGCACAACACCGAGCTCAAGAACGTGGAAATCGAGGGTTCCCAGGATAATTACAGCTTCAAGGACATGATCAAGTGTGTGTTCACGAACAAGTACATCCTGGTTTATTTCCTGGCTGTCATCATCTCCACCGTCTTCTGCACACGCACCGCTGTGGAGAGCTTCCTCGGCTTCTACATTTTCCATGACTCGATGATCTTCACCTATGTTATGCTGATTGGCTTCGTCCCCGGCATCATCCTGAGCGCTTTCTGCGGCAAGCTGGCAGATAAATTCGGCAAGCGCAACCTTTTGGCCTTCATCTTTGTGCTGCTGACGGCCGCGACGCTGATCATCTATTTCTTCTGTCATGACAACAAAATCATGTTCATCGTAGTCGGCGGCCTGTGCGCAATCCCCAACGCACTTGTCAGCGTCGTCAGGACTTACATTGCACCGGATACCATCGATTATACCCGGTATAAGACCGGTAAAGATTGCTCCGGCATTTTCTACGCCTTGCAGTCTTTCCTGAACAAGGCGCTGGGCGGTGTAGTCGGCTCCGTCGCCCTGTATATTCTGGCGGTATTCGGCTGGAAAGAGGTCACAGGCGACAGCTTCGCGGATCTGGCCGCCCAGGGCGTGACTCAGTCCGAGACTGCGCTGAGCGCTCTCTGGAATCTGGGTTATCTGATCCCGGCCATCGGCTTCGGGATCTCAGCGATCCTGCTGTACGCGTTCTACAATCTGAAGGATAAGGACGCGGAACTGATGGCCAAGTGCAATGCCGGACAGATCACCCGCGAGGAATGTGAAGCCCAGCTTTCGAGGAAGTATTGATGGAACGGGAAAGTTTCAACAGTAGCTGGCTGTTCTGCCGCGGAAGCGGAACGGCTCTGGAGCGCACGGTAAGCGGCGCGCAGACACCGATCCCGGTCACTCTGCCCCATGATGCGATGATTTGCCGGGAACGGGATCCTCAAACGCCCACCGGCAACGCCACCGGGTACTATCCCGCCGAGTGTGTTCACTTTACCAAAGAATTCGAATGGGATGACCTCTCAGGCGCCGCGTATCTGGAATTTGAGGGCATCTATCACAACGCGGCGGTGACCGTCAACGGCTGTCTGGCGGCACAGCATCATAACGGCTATACTGCCTTTTGTGTCGACGTCTCCCCCTTCCTGAGGGAAGGAAAGAATACCGTCAAAGTGCTGGTGCGAAACGGCGTCCCTTCCAGCCGCTGGTATACGGGCACCGGACTTTACCGGGACGTTTGGCTGTACCGGGCAGGAAATATTCATATCGCGCCGAACGGCGTGAAAATCACCACGGCAGAAGCAGACGAGGAAGCGGCGGCACTGCTGATTAAGACCACTCTGGTCAACCGGGA
>JAFSLL010000135.1 GCA_017448455.1 Oscillospiraceae bacterium
CTTGAAATGCTGACAGGTACAATTTCAAATCTGGAGCAAAAGGATCTCTTAAACCCCAATACAGATGAATTCGGTCATAACGTGACGGCTTCGCTTTCTGAATTGCACGATTTTTCTAAAGAAGTGGCCTTGGACAAGCGGCAGTTCGATTGCCTTGTCAAAACTCTCCTGTCGTCCATAATCGCTACCCTGTGGGAATACAGCAACGCACAGCTTCCTCCGCAACGAGACATTGAAAGCCTGTGGAGCCAGTACACCTATCTTATAGAGATGTTGCTCTATATCTGCTGCAACTGGGATGTGCAGCATCAGCTATTCAATATTGTTTTCCTGAATGTGAAAGAGAGAGCGTTACGCAGGGCAAGAACTCCTGTGGAAGAGAAGGATAAGGAGAATGCCGAAAGCCAAATCGAAACAGACCAGGAAAAGGCAACGGATTTTTGGGAGCTATTTGAATTGTCTTTGGGTATCGGATCGGAGCGGCAACGAAAAAAAATAAAAAGTAAGCGGGCAGTTGGAATGCCGGACGCTCTTGAGAATAAGTACGGCGATAAGCGGACGTTCCTTGAAGTACTGAATGAGATGGCAGTATTGGTACGGATAGCCCCCGAACGCTACATATGAAGCCAAACGAGGATCAACCATGAGACTTCTGACTAAGGTGCTGGATGCCGCCTACCGCCGCATCGCGCCGGAGGGACTGCTTACCGAAATCCTGGGGCCTGACCTTTGTTCTCTGAAATCCGAGACGGAGCGGATTCAAAGTCGTTTTAAGGCATCCTTTATCGCAATGGCGGAGCTTACGCTGGCAGGCTATTCACACGACGAGCAGGAAAACATCTACGCCTACTTTGAGCAGCAGGAGAAAAGCCTCCCCGAAGGGGCAGGTCGGCCCCTGTTCCCGTTTCAGCTGCTGCTCGAGCTGTCCAACCGCACCCTGGAGGGAGCCGAGGACAGTCCCACCTGCCGGTTCAGCGAGACACTACATTGGCGGGACGCTTATTTGCTTTTGGGGCAGGATATATTCACGACTGCCTGGCTGGCTTCCCGCCATCCGACAGCTCGTAAGCCGATTTCGTTCTCCTGGCCGTCAACGATTCCAGTGAAGTATCCGGCGCTGGATCGGATCACGAAGAGGATCACGGAAAACCACCTGCATCTATATGCCGGAGCATCGACCTTCTCTCTGTCCTGGAGCTGCCTGATGAATCACCCTGAGACGATCATGGATTTCGAGAAGTCGATGGAGGGCCTTCTTCAGATAAACGCCAGTCGTGAAACTCGCGGCACCTTCTGGCCTTTTAGTCGGCGTATGCTTTATGCGGCAAAAATCCGGGAGCTTCTCTTTCGCGCCTTGCAGATCCAGGACACGTTTGCTCAGCAGAGCTGCCACACAAGAGCTTTAACGGTTCTGGAAACCGCTTCGCCGGACAGACACACCGACATTTTGGAAGAACTGCGCGCCTTTCACCGCAGCTATGCGTCTGAGGAGTACACTGCTGCAGAGTTAGAGAAGAGCATTGAGGCTGTCCGAAGCCGGTATGGGCTTGCCTTTGAGCAGCCACGCTTTGCGCCGCCGGTCTGCCTGGACTATGCGTTTACCGCGGCCATGGGAGAGGAGGCGCACAATCCCTCCCGCCTGCTCGCCTCAGAGCGCTACCTTCTGTACCAGTGCTTTCAAAGATGCTTCACTGGGGAATTTCACCCCTTGGCGCAGTGGCTTTTCTATGTGTATCTGGTGCTGAAAACGCAGTTTCGAGGAGAGCTTGTTCAGGTAAACCGGCAGACAGGCTTCCACAATTTCAAAGCTTACGACCAACGTAAAAAGACGATTTGGAAAAAGTATCCGGGCTATCTGAACGAGGACATTTATCAGGCCATCAACGCGGCGCAGTATGAACAGGGAATTGCCGCGCTGGAGGGACGGATCTGCCCGGAAAACACCGATTATGAAACAGTAGCTCAGGTTCACAAAATCGATCAGACCAAGCTGTTTTTTAATAAGGAAAGCTTCGCCAAGCGTTGGACTGTAAACACATGGTATCCGTCATACGGAATGTCGAATCTGGCGAAGGATGAGACGTATTCCTTTATTTTCCATTTTCCAAAAGAGAAGGATCAGCCTGCATCTTCGGATAAGCAGCTGATGCGGTGTCGCCATAAGAAGTATAGACAGCAGCTGCGTTCTGATTCGATCCATCTGGCACGAGCCCTGAGCAATTACGCATACCTTCGTGAACGGATTGTTGGGATCGACGCCTGTTCCAATGAGATCGGCTGCCGACCAGAGGTCTTTGCCCAGACATTTCGCTTCCTGCGGAATTTCCCGATGGCCTTTTATAATGCGTTTTCCTATGGATACGATCGCGCGCCACTGTCTGCAACCTATCATGTGGGCGAGGATTTTCTGGATATTGCGGACGGGCTGCGTGCTATGGACGAGACGGTATGGTTTTTGAATCTGTCTCGCGGGGATCGTTTCGGTCACGCGTTGGCCCTCGGCGTAAATCCGCGCCTGCACTATAAGAAAAAGCACTCCCAGATTATCCTGCCCAAGCAGGATCTGTTGGATAATCTTGTTTGGCTTTGTTCCCGCAGTGTTGAACTGGGGGTCGATATCCCCTCC
>JAFSLL010000136.1 GCA_017448455.1 Oscillospiraceae bacterium
CCAAAGCAGAGACAAAATCTTTTTCATCATCACAGACTAAAATCCTTGGCATCTCTTTTCACCTCGCGTGTATTGTACATGAAATATGATTAAGAACCAAGATGGGAAAAGTTTAAGAATTGATTAAGATGGATTCTTACTGAAAATAACAGCATGGCGGAGCGGTGAACGAAAGCTGGACACACCCGTCAGGAATCGTTGCGCCGGATGGCTTTCTGTGGTATAGTGGTTTGACACTTTTTATAGTTCTATGCAGAAAGAGGGCTCAGCCGTGCAGATCGACAGAAAGAGACTGTTTGAAATTATCGAAAAGTCTGAAGAAGAGGATACCATAGGCCATATTTATGATATTGGCATGATCGTGGTGATCATTCTCAGTCTGGTTCCATTGGCGTTCAAGACGGAATATCTTCTGTTCATGGTCATCGACAAGGCTGCCGCCGTCATTTTTATCATAGACTACCTCTTCCGCTGGATTACGGCGGACTACAAGTATAACAGCCACTCCGCCGCGTCCTTTATCAGGTATCCGTTTTCCGCGATGGCGATTATTGACCTGCTCTCCATCCTGCCGTCGCTGACGGTGGTGAGCAGGGGATTTAAGGTTTTGCGTGTACTGCGCATGCTGCGCGCGATGCGTGTTTTCCGGATCTTCAAAGGGCTGCGTTATTCCAGAAGCTTCGAGATCATCATGAACGTGGTCAGAAGATCCAAACGGGCGCTGATCGCGGTGGGAACGCTGGCTCTGGGGTATATACTTGTCGCCGCGCTGATTATTTTCAATGTGGAGCCGGATTCCTTCAACACATTCTTTGACGCGGTCTACTGGGCAACGGTTTCCCTGACAACCGTGGGTTACGGAGATATCTATCCGGTTTCTGTGATGGGGAGGACGATCACAATGGTGTCTTCCATTTTCGGCATCGCGATCGTTGCGCTCCCGGCAGGCGTCATTACTGCCGGTTATATGGCGGAGCTGCAGCAGCAGAACCTCATGGATGAGAAAATCGCGGTTGAGGACACAATCCGGAATCGAACGTTCTGATTGATTTCACGGACCATCCTGACGGTCGGATTCTGTACCATGTGAGGCAGCGCCACGCTGTCTATATAAAAACACGTCGGAAGAACAGTTCTCTGTTCTTCCGGCGTGTTTGCGGTTCTGAGGGCCTTTAGGGGGCTTCAGAAATAAACGGCATGTCGTCTGCTGCATGGTCATATTCATCATGCCAGAGCAGTTCATTGGTACTGGTCAGCTCGAATGCTCCGCTTCCGTTCTCATACTGCAGTGTTTCGGTTTCATTTCCGTTCTGATCATAGGTCAGGATGGCATGCCGGCAGTCCTCATAGCGCAGGACATTGCTCCCGGCAGGATGCGCGGTCATATTCCATACGGAAGTTTCAAAGGCGCTGCTCCCCCAGTGGATATAGATGCTGTAGTCCTCGCTGCCTTCCTTCCGGCTGATCTCGATGCTGCAGCGACCGCCGATTTTGTCCGCCCAGTTCCCGACAAATGCGTCAGCAGTATAGCCAAGGTCGCTCATGGTCCGATTTGCGGCGAGCGCGTCATACCATTCCTGCATGACAGTGCTTGCCAGCGTGCTGCCGTCATCAAAGACAGCCCGGTAAAGCGTCTCGTACTGCTCTCCCCAGACTTCGCGGACGATGTTTTCTCCGCCTTCCGCCAGGAAGAAGTCAAAACGTCTTCCATCGGGAAAACTGAGCACAACATATTCGCCGTCCGGCGCTTCTTCGCCATCCAGGTACTCATAACGGACACCTTTGATCAGACGCTCGGCATAGGGGAGCGCATCAAAGCCGGCTTCTGGCGCAATGGGGCCGTATTCTGTTGTGCTGACCGTATAGTCGCAGCCCGGCTGATAGGCGATCTGGGCGAGGCAGATCCCCAGATTGCTGTTGTCTCTGCTTTCCGGTATCAGGGAACTGTTCTCGGCGAGAAAGCTTTCCGGAACCCGGGAGTAGGCCCACGATGTAAGGTTGGACCACAGCTCCCGATCACGCTCCATCGCCTCGTTGTCTTCCCGAAAATAGCGGACATCTGTGGGATGGTAGAGAAGATAATAATTGCCGCTTGCGTCACCGGCAATGACTTCTCTGCCGGACATATCGCCGCAAAGCTGTTCCTTCAGTTCCTCTTCGCTGATGCGCCCGATGCTGAAAAGCCAGCCTGCACCGTCGTATTCTTCTCCGGAAGCTTCTGCTGCATCAGCAGAGGCTTTTTCTGTTACCGAAAATAGAATCCCGTTCTGGTCATCCTGCGGGATTTCCTTCAGCAGCAGTTCGTCATATTCCAGAGGGATCATCAGTTTCAGTCCGTCGTTTTCGTAGAGAATCCCTGCCTCACCGCCCGGACGGAGCGCGAGGTCATCGACGGTAACGTTTTCTCCTGATACCGAGATCGCAGTTTCCTTGGAACCGCAGGCGGCAAGAGAGAAGACAAGGGCTGTGAGAAGGAATAGAACAATCTTTTTCTTTCTTGATTTCATCATTGTTTCCTTTCCGGTTTTGCCATAGGGCATTTTTGCAGGGTACAATAATAAGCCCGGAATCTGTAGGGCCAAAACCGAGATGGATTATATCACTGCCGGGGCAGTCTTTCAATGCAGCTTCAGAAAGATTAAGTATTCCGGAGCCGGACATTGCGCAAGCGCGTGATCTGTGTTATATTTTTTTAGCAGGAAGAAAAGGAGAGGGGATTTTATATGATTGCGAAACTGAATCAGGTAGAACTCTTTTATGAGAAAAGCGGAACCGGGCGCCCATTGGTGATGCTGCACGGCAACGGCGAAGATCATACCATCTTCCGCGAGGCAGTTGCGATTTTGAAAGAGCATTGTACGGTTTATGCGGTCGATTCCCGCGATCATGGCAGAAGCACCCGCGTCAGTGAGCTTCACTACGAGGACATGGCAGAGGATATGATCGCGTTTATGGAAGCGCTGGATCTGCGGGATGTCATTTTTTACGGCTTCAGCGACGGCGGTGTTGTCGGTCTGATTGCTGCGCAGAGGACGGACAGAATCAGCCGCCTGATTGTGAGCGGTGCTAATATGACGCCGGACAGCGTGTCTTTGCGGTATAAGTTGCTTTTTAAGCTCCTGTATGCGCTGAAAAAAGACCAAAAGATCTATATGATGATGCGGGAGCCGAACATCACTCCGGAGGATCTGAAAAAGATCGGCGTTGCGACTACGGTTTTCGCCGGGCAGCACGATCTCATCTCGAAGAAGGAGACACGCCTGATTGCGGCTTCCATTCCGAATGCGAAGCTGCGGATTCTCCCCGGTGAAACACACGGCAACTATATTGTTCACAGTACGAAAATCGCGGATCTGATTCTTCAAGAAATCGGATAAACAGGATTGTTTTCAGCGGAACGATCGATATGTTTACCTATGAAGAGGCTATACAGCTGCAGAGCGAGGGGGATCCCTCTCTTCCGCTCTATCAGCCGGGAACTCTCGCCTTTGAGGTTCATGTGCTCCGGTAATGGGCTTGGAAAAGAAGCGCATGATTCAGCCGCATTCCGAGAAATAGCATTTGAACTAATATTACGTAAACTGAATATGTAAACTAAAAAGAACAGAGAAGAAGCGCGGGGGCAGTTCGCCTCTGCGCTTCTTTACCTGTTTCGGTTCAGATGTGTTTCCACTTCGCTCCGCTGGGGATATCGGTGATTTCAATGCCCATCCCGCGCAGCTGTTCGCGGATTGCGTCCGCCTGTGCATACTGCTTTGCCTTCTTGGCAGCCTGACGCATTTCCAGCAGCTCGGTGACAGTTGCATCTTCTGTGCCGTCCTCCGGAATCACGGTGAAACCTGCGTTCCCGCTGGCAGCCTGCGCCGCTTTTTTCGCTTCTTCGCGTTTCAGCTCCGCTTTCTCCGTCAGTTCCAGCCCCAGCACTTTGTCCATCTCTCCGATAGCATTGAGTTTGGTCGCGTCGTTTGTCTGGGCCTTCAGCGAGTCGTAAAGCGCCGTAACAGCGAGAGAAGTGTTCAGGTCTGCGTCCATCGCGCTGCGGAACCTGTCGAGCAGCTGCTCCAGCGCCGCTTCGTCTACTGGACCGTCATCGGGTTTCAGTCCGGCTAAGCGGGAGACAAGCTTCCCGTAAGCCTTCTGCGCGTTGTCCAGGTTTTCCCAGGTAAATACCAGCGCCTTGCGGTAATGGCTCTGCAGGCAGAAGAAGCGGTAGCTCAGCGGGTCATAACCCTTTTCCTCAAGCAGCTTCACGGTCAGGAACTCACCGCTGGACTTGCTCATCTTGCCGCTTGTCGTGTTCAAGTGCAGCACGTGTACCCACCAGTTGCACCACTTATGACCCAGATAGCTCTCACTCTGGGCGATTTCGTTGGTATGGTGGGGGAATGCGTTGTCGATGCCGCCGCAGTGAATGTCCAGGTCTTCGCCCAGATGCTTCATGGAGATGCCGGAGCACTCGATATGCCAGCCCGGATATCCTGTGCCCCAGGGGGAATCCCATTTCAGTGCCTGATCCTCAAACTTGCTCTTCGTAAACCACAGAACAAAGTCATTCTTGTTCCGTTTGTTCGTGTCTTCTTCCACGCCTTCCCGGACACCGACATCGAGGTCATCGGCGTTAAAATCATTGAAGACATAGTAGCGCTCCAGCTTGGAGGTGTCAAAATAGACGTTGCCTCCGGCGAAATACGCGTAGCCGTCATCCATCAGCTTTGTGATGATCCGGATATAATCCTCAATGCAGTTGGTGGCAGGCTCGACCACGTCCGGGCGCTTGATGTTCAGCTTCCTGCAGTCGTCAAAGAAGGCGTTCGTGTAGAACTGCGCGATTTCCATGACACTCTTATGCTCGCGCTTTGCGCCCTTGAGCATTTTGTCTTCGCCTTCATCCGCGTCGGAGGTCAAATGACCAACATCCGTAATGTTCATGACGCGCTTAACATTATAACCGGAAAAACGGAGATACTTCTCCAGTACATCCTCCATGATATAGGAACGCAGATTGCCGATATGGGCAAAATGGTAGACGGTCGGACCGCAGGTATACATCTTGACGATATCAGGATGATTCGGTACGAACAGCTCTTTTTTCCTGCTTGCGGAATTGTAAAGATACATTGATGGTTTCCTCCCTACGAGATCTCCCGGAAAACGTCCCGGTTCTTCCAGAAATATTCTGCGCCTGACCAGATTGTTGTCAGAACGATCATAACAGTGACCAGCGTATCCAGCCACGGAAGCAGCCAGAGCATCATGGCGCCGAGCCCGACCATGGTGGAAGCGGTCTTGATTTTGCCTGACCATGCCGCCGCGATTACCCGCTTCTGCTCCACCGCGATCAGCCGCAGCCCGGAGACCGCGAATTCGCGGAACAGGACCAGCGCTACCGCCCAACCTGCCATTCTTCCGGCATCAACGAAGTAACACATGGCTGCCAGCACGAGCATTTTGTCAGCAAGCGGATCCATAAACTTGCCGAAGTCCGTGATCTGGTTGTAATGACGAGCGATATAGCCGTCGGCAAAGTCAGAAATGCAGGCGATCACATACACCGCGAAGGCCGCCACATGCTTTCCGCCGTACAGAAGCAGGAGAAAAACCGGGATCAGCACAATCCGGAGCAGGGTGATTTTATTCGCAGTTGTTTTCAGCATATCGTTGCCTCTCCTGTCAGGACACCGGCGTCCGCTCCCGTAATGTGCACGTCCGCAATTTCACCGGGGATGAGATTCCGTCCGCTGACCATCACATAACTGTCTACTTCGGGACTGTCAGCCCAGCTTCTGCCGAGGAAACACTGCTCATCTTCGTCCCATTCCTCAATCAGCACCGGCAGCGTTCTGCCAACCTGGCGTTCGGCAAAGTCTTCCAGAATCCTGCCCTGCAGTTCTTCCACCCGTGCGGCGCGCTCACGGGCGATTTCCTCACTCACGTGTTCCATGGAAGCAGCGGCCGTGCCCTCCTCCGGCGAGAAGGGGAATACGCCGGCACGCTCGATCTGGGCCTCTTCCAGAAAAGAAAGCAGTTCCTCAAATTCCGCATCGCTCTCACCCGGAAGCCCGGCAATCAGGCTCGTCCGGAGCACCAGATTGGGGATTCGCTCCCGGAGCTTTTTTACCAGCGAACGGATCTCTCCGCCGCTCGTATGTCGGTTCATCCGGCGCAGGATGCCGTCATTGATGTGTTGAAACGGAATATCCAGATATTTGACGATTTTATCTTCGGAAGCGATCAGATCAATCAGTTCATCGTCGATCTTCTCGGGATACAGGTAATGGAGCCGGATCCACTCGATTCCCTCCACCTGTACCAGCCTTCGCAGGAGACCTGCAAGACTGTGGCCCTCGCCGAGATCACAGCCGTAGCGGGTGATGTCCTGCGCAATGACCATAACCTCTTTGATACCGTGCTCCGCGAGGGCCTCTGCCTCTTCAATGATAGCGTTCTCGTCTCGTGAACGGTAGCGCCCGCGTATAAACGGGATTGCGCAGAAAGCGCAGAAGTTGTTGCAGCCCTCCGCAATGCGCAGCCAGGCCCATCCCGGGCCGGTGCTCACCAGACGGGGAATCTCCTCGACAGGAGCGCTCTGGTCGCCAAAGGAGCGATAGTTCTTATTGTCCAGTACTGCCTGTGCTGCCTGTACGATTTCGCCAAAACTGCCGACGCCGAGTACGGCGTCAATTTCCGGCAGCTCCTGCTGGATTTCATCCTGATACCGCTCCGCAAGACATCCCGTTACAATCAGCGCGCCGAGCTTTCCTTCGGCTTTCAGCCGGGCATGCTCCAGGATCACGTCGATGCCTTCCGCTTTCGCGGCGTCAATGAAGCCGCAGGTGTTGACGATCGCCACATCCGCTCCATCCGGATTAGCTGCCGGCTCAAAACCGGCCTCTGTCATCAGATATGCCATTTGCTCGCTGTTGACCAGGTTCTTCGCACAGCCTAGCGAGGTCATGGAAAAAGTTGCCAAAGTGTTATTCCTCCTCCGTACCGGCATGCAGGCGATCAAAGGCGGCTCGGATTTCCTCCCAGCCATACCCGCGCCGCGCAAGAGCCGCGCTGAGTTTCCGCCGCTCATCCCGGTCGCCGGGATTCTTCATCCTTGTACGCAGAAAGCGATCAATCGCTTCCTCCGCAGGCGGATTCTCACAAAGCGCCTGTTCCTGCAGATTGCGGTCGATTCCGCGCCGCGTCATCTCGGAACGGATTCGCCCGGCCCCATAGCCTTTGGCGGCATAGTGACGCACCAGAGCGCCTGCGTAAAACCCATCGTTCAGAAGCCCAAGCGCTTCCAGTCGGGAAACCACCCGTTCCGCCATCAGCACGGTCTCATCCTCGTCCTGCCGACGGGAACGGGAAAGCGTGCTTCCGTCAGAAGAACAGAGTTTGTTCACCAACTCTGTGTGGGAATACATCCGCATATTCAGAAGACGCAGCGCCTTCTCACGCATAAGGTCTTCCGGATTTTTATCCGGCCTGCCGGAAGTCTTATCCTTCATCAAAATCCGCCGCGGAAACATCCACCGCGGCAGCTGAGGAAGGCGTGCGGCCGGTTGCCTGAGCGGCACGGCGTGCCTGCGGGCTCATCAGCTTCCAGGCGTTGTCACGGATCTCCTGTTCAATTTCCGCGCAGATCTCGGGATTGTCCAGCAGATACTGCTTGACAGCGTCACGGCCCTGAATCCGCTGATCCTTGACGGTAAACCAGGCGCCACCCTTGTCGATCAGCTCCAGTTTTACGCCGAGGTCCACAATTTCACCGACACGGGAAATGCCCTCGCCGTACATGATGTCAAACTCGGCTTCCTTAAACGGGGGCGCGACTTTGTTTTTCACGACCTTGGCGCGGGTATGATTGCCGATGATCTCACCGCCGACCTTGAGCGACTCGACGCGGCGGACATCAATC
Source organism: Oscillospiraceae bacterium (assembly GCA_017448455.1). Classification (GTDB taxonomy): domain Bacteria; phylum Bacillota; class Clostridia; order Oscillospirales; family Oscillospiraceae; genus Limivicinus. The sequence goes on from JAFSLL010000136.1 coordinate 7,910, forward strand.
CGTACGCTCGCGTAATACTTCAGCGCCAGGCCGCCCGGTGTGGTTTCGGGGTTTCCGTACATCACACCGATTTTCTGCCGCAGCTGGTTGATGAAGATAACCGTACAGTTGTTTTTGGAGATCGCACCGGCGAGACGGCGCATCGCCTGGCTCATCAGACGAGCGAGAACACCGACCACGGAATCGCCAATCTCACCCTCAAGCTCGGTGCGGGGAATCAGCGCCGCGACGGAGTCGACAACAACAACGTCGACTGCGCCGGAGCGCACCAGTGACTCGGTGATATCCAGCGCCTGTTCACCGGTGTCCGGCTGGGAGATCAGCAGGCTGTCAATATCGACACCCAATGCTCTGGCATAAGCCGGCTCCAGCGCGTGCTCCACATCAATATAGGCCGCTTCACCGCCGCTTTTCTGCGCGGAGGCGACCACATGCAGCGCAAGCGTAGTCTTGCCGGATGCTTCCGGACCATAAATTTCCACAATTCTTCCGCGGGGAACACCGCCGATTCCCAGTGCGAGATCCAGGGACAGGGAACCGGTGGACAGCGCTTCCACATTGACCGGGAGATCGTCACCGAGTCGCATGATCGTGCCCTTGCCGTAGTCACGCTCGATCTTCGCAATGGCGGTTTCCAGCGCCTTTTTCTTGTCGGGATTCGCGACGTTCGCCGTTACGGCGACAGTTTTTTTCTTTTCTGCCATGATTCCGTTCCTTTCTTCTGTTTGATAGTTCAGTATTGATCTCCGCTGTATTTTCCGATGACGACGCGGTCTGTTCCGGCGCTGTCTTTCCGGATTCTTGTTTCCTCAAACCCGGCGCTCAGCAGCATCTCGGAAACTTCGTCAGCCTGGCCTTCACCGACCTCCAGAAACAGAAGGCCGCCGGGCTTCAGGACGTATTTCCAGTATCGGATAATGCCGCGGTAAAACTTCAGCCCGTCTTCTCCACCGTCCAGTGCCCAGACAGGCTCATGGTCACGCACGGAGGGATCCAGTGTCAGAATCTCCGTGCTTGGTATATACGGTGGATTGGAGACAACAATGTCAAATTGACCGATTCCGGTCGGCGGGGCCCCAAGCGCGTCAGCCTGCATACACAGAACACGGGAGTTGAGCCGGTGTCTGGTCACATTTTCGCGGCATACCTGAAGGGCTGACGGGCTGATGTCCACGGCGACCGCTTTCGTTGCCGGGAGTTCTCTGGCGATGGCACAGGCAATGCAGCCGCTTCCGCAGCAGAGATCCAGCACCCTCGCGTTCATCATCTGACCGGTCAGCGCGTCTTTGACGGCGTCCACTAGGACTTCGGTATCCATACGGGGGATCAGTACATCCGGCGTAACGGCGATATCCAGCCCGTAGAATTCCCAGCTGCCCGTGATGTAGGCAACCGGTTCACCGCACAGCCTTCTTTGCAGATATGCCTTCGCTTTGTCCACGACCGCGTCGGTGGTATACAGGTTCAGATCCCGCAGGAGTGCTTCTACAGTTTTGCCGGCCGCGTAGGCGACCAGCAGTTTGGATTCCAGCTGAAAGCCGGTAATACCGGCTTTCATGAGTTCTTTTCTGACTTCCAGTGTTAAGTCGTTATAAGTTTTCATTTCTGTTTCCGATTATCCTTTTCCCCAAACATCGCTGCCGACTTCTTCCGGAATGACCAGCTGCAGCGAACGGATGGCACATTCGAGCATGTCATCCTCCGGCTCGTTGGTGGTGATGCGCTGCAGCCACTTCCCCGGCGCCGAGAGAATCCGGGAGAGCAGGTTGTCATGCAGGCCGCACCAGCGGTTGATTTCATAGCTGATCCCGACCACCACCGGGAGCAGAAGCAGGTGGCATCCGACACGCGCAAACGGGTTTGCAACACGTACTGTCGCGTTCACCAGAATGCTCACCAGCACGACGACAAGAAGAAAGCTGGTTCCGCAGCGGGGATGAAAACGGGGTTCTTCCCGCGCGTTTTCGACGGTGAGTTCCTTCCCGTGTTCGTAGCAGAAGATGGTTTTGTGTTCGGCACCGTGATAAGCAAACAGTCTCCGGATGTCCTTGGTTCTGGCAACAAGCGACATGTAGACCAGAAGGATTACGACCTTCAGCAGGCCCTCCGAGAGGTTGCGTATCAGATAACTGCGCGTCAGAGGACGGATCGCGGAAACAAGGAAAGTGGGAAGAAAAATAAACAGAAACACGCTCAGTGCGATGCCGAGCACGACCGCGACGTAAATAATGAGTTTTTCCGCTTTTTCTTCCGGAAAGTGCTCGCTGATCCACTGGTCGAGCTTGTCCGGTTCGCCCTGTTCCTCAAGTGGAATGAGGCTTGCGGAATAGGTGAGCGCCCGCATGCCGTTTACCAGGGAAGAAAGGAAAGTAACGCATCCGCGAACCAGCGGCCAGCCGAAAAACGCGTTCTTCTCCCGGAGCGGATGAAGTTCTTCTACCTTCTCCACAAGCCCCTCGGTGGTCCGGCAGACAATCGCCTGCTTCTTCGGCCCGCGCATCAGGATTCCTTCAATCAGTGCCTGTCCGCCGATGGACGTTTTAAAAGCACAGGATGGTTTGTTTTCAGCCATAGAAGCCTCCTCATGTTCTGATTGGCAGCCAGATCGATACAAGGCATCCGCCGCCGTCAGCATTGCGGATTTCCAGTCTGCCCTTGTGCCGTGTGATGATCTCATCACAGACCGCAAGCCCGATACCGGTACCGCGGTTTTTGGAACTGCCCTTATAGAACTTTTCCTTGACATGGGGAAGCTCTGCTTCCGGAATTCCGGAGCCGTAATCACGAAAGTCAATCCGAACGTTATTGCCGTCACGGCTGAGATCCACATCGATCATTTTGCCGTCGCCGCCATGCTTCATCGCATTGTCGAGCAGGTTCAGGAATACCTGCTTCAGGCGTTCCGGATCACCCGGAATCATGGGCAGCTCCTTCGATGGCTCACGGTAATTCACGTCCATGCCGGCCTGTTTCATCAGTTTGCCGTAAGTGAAGATCGCGTCTTCCAGCTCTTCGGCAATATCCACCATTTCAATGCGGAGGTTGAAGCGGCCGTCCTGGATTCTGGTAAACTCCAGAAGCTCCGTGACCATACCGGTAAGACGCTCCGCTTCCTTGGAAATGATGTTGATGCCGCGCAGGGAGTCCCCCTGCACGGCAGGATCAAAGGCGATGGTTTCACTCCATCCGGTGATGGCGGTAAGAGGAGTGCGCAGCTCGTGGGACACCTGAGAGATAAAGTCTGTTCTGGATTTTTCCGCGACGGCGACTTTTTCGGACATCTCGTTGATGGAGTCGGTCAGACGGCCGATTTCATTGTCGCTTTTCTCCTCCAGACGGCTGCCGTAGCTGCCGTCAGCAATCTGGGAAGCGAAAATCGTCAGCCGGTCAATCGGCTCCGAAATATTCCTTGTAAACCAGAAGAGGAGATAGACCAGATAAAAACAGATCAGAACAAGCACACAGACGGCGAGGATCATATGATCCCTCGTAACCGCCCAGATACTCAGCAGCAGCAGGACAAGCGCCGCAAGAATGGAAACCAGAAGCTGCGTCCGCAGGTTTTTGAACATAACAGTAATCTTCCTGAACGATAATGCAGTGACGTGTCCGGAGACACGTTTGAAAAGCTCTTGATACGGGGAATCAGTAACCCCACTTATAACCGTAGCCCCAGACTGTCGTGATAAACTCCGGCTCCGTGGGATCGGCTTCAATCTTGATCCGCAGACGGCGGATGTTGACATCGACGGTCTTCAGCTCTCCGCTGAAATCTGCGCCCCAGACCGCGGTCAGAATATCCTCGCGGCTCATGGCCTTGCCCGGGTTTTCCATGAAGAGCTTCATAAGCTGGTATTCGATCTGGGTCAGCTTCAGGCGCTGTCCGTTCTTCTCCAGTGTCCGGTTGCGGGGATTCAGCACAAAGGGCTCACTGACAATCTCGTTGTTCCCGCTGTCCTCATCGTCCGCGCCGAGACGGCGCACCAGCGCGTCGACGCGCGCTGTCAGCTCCGCGGGGGAGAAAGGCTTGGTGACATAGTCATCCGCACCGGTCATCAGGCCGGTAA
>JAFSLL010000137.1 GCA_017448455.1 Oscillospiraceae bacterium
CAGAAGTTCTACTCTGATATGCGTTCTGTGCTGGGTGAGACGGCCCATATCAGCCCCAACAGCATGAAAGCGGGGTACATACTGGCCGATCTGAATAACAGCCTGAACGCCTCTGAGAGGCGAATCCTGAGGCAGTTCGATGACAAGTACGCGGACATCATCGGATCCGTTTCCTCGGAGATGGCCACCGGCGTCATGACCACCCGGCAGGCGGTCGGCGAAGCGCTGATCGCGTTCGCAGACGAAGGCATTGACGGATTCGTGGATCGGGGCGGCCATCACTGGACGCTGGAAAACTATGCGGAAATGGCCGTGCTGACCGCCATTGAGCGCAGCACGATCTCCGGATACGTCGATACGATGCAGGAGTACGGATACGACCTGGCCATCATCGACGGACACGCCGGCAGCTGCCCGATCTGCGCGGCCTGGGAAGGCGTGATCGTTTCCGTCAGCGGGAACGATTCGGATTATCCTTCCCTGGACGATGCGGAAAACGACGGCTGTTTTCACCCGCGCTGCATGCACGGGATCACAACCTATTATCCGGAGATCTCCCACACACCGATCGGAGGATTCCGGACGGAGCCCAGGGAAATCGGACCGGAGGAACCGTCCTACACGGCCCGGTCAAAGCAGCGATACATGGAGCGGATGATCCGGAAGTACAAGGACCGGGCCATCGTTGCCCAGACGCCGCATCAGAAGATGCAGGCCGTGAATAAGGTCCGGCAGTGGGAAGACGCGCTGGACGATCTGATCGAAGAACAGCCGGCAGACAATTACCTGTACCGGCACAGAAGCCGCGAAACTGGCTTGCAATCCGCTGCGGCCGGTAGTAGTATGAAGGTGTCCACCGGAGGCCACCGGAACGAAAGGCCGCTGACCGAAGAGCAGATCCGGGACTGCACCGATTACGCCGTGTCCCTTGGCATGCCGAGGGATCAGATCGTATACCTGGAGAACATAAACACTTCCTACACCGGGTCGGTGTTCGACGTGCTGGTGATCGGTACAGACGCTTACCCGTCCGGAGACACTTCCAGGGCTAATTACGAGATGTCCAACCGTGCCGCGATCGCTCATGAGGTGGTCGGCCACCGGGCAACATGCCTGCACGGCACGAACAAGACAAGCACGCCGATGGACGAAGCGCAGGCCAGCTACAGAGCTGCCCGGCTCGCTCCCGGCCTCTCCGACGATGACAGGAGGCTTTTGGAGCAGGACGCGCGTGACAGGCTTTCGGCGATCAGAGTCAACCTGGATGACGTCATTGATCAGTTTGACATGAGGGAGGAATAACGGATGAAGATCGATCAGATTATCCGGATGAACGGCAAGACGCTTGCCGTCTGTTCCGGCGAGCACCTTCATCCAGGCCTCAGGTGCTCAAAGATCCAGATAGACGGAAGGACAGTCCCGGTCCTTGACTGCTGCGTCAAGGAAACCTTTACCGCAGGTATCATGGCAGCGTATCTGACATTACCGAATGATGCGGAAGTGCATACCGGAAAGATCACCATCGTTGCCTGAACAACCGCCCCGCGAAAGCGTGAGGCGGTTTTCTTATGCCCATTTTGAAAGGAGTTGATCATGATGGCAAAGACCAAAGCGGCAGCTGAGGTACCGACCGAAGTCACGATTCCCCGGAGCGTTCTGAAACAGCTGGTCTCCATTCCGGAGGAACTGGAACGCGCGGATCTGGCGTACAAGAACTGCCAGGCTACCGTGTTCCGGAATTTCGCCCAGGGCCTTTTCAGAGCCAACAACACGCGGAACGCTGTTGCGGTGGCCAGACAGGCCCTCGGAGACGAATAGTGCTCTTTGCCCCGGAAACGGCCCTTCCGGCGCGTTCTGCTTCCGGACAGGTATAAACCTATCGAACACAGCGGAACGCACAGGAGCAGGCACGGGGCTTCACTGAGCCGGTAATCCTGTCAAATTAGCAGACTGAGCCCACACCAGCCTGCTTTTTTGTTTGCCTGTCGGGGAGGCTGTACCCCGAACTTCTAAGCAGGAGCCGCCCTGCATAAAAAGGCAGAAGGAGGAAAATACTCATGGATGTATCTACGCTCAAGGCTCACCTCGGTGAAGATCTGTTTGGCCAGGTGGAAACCGCCCTCAAGGATGTGGACGGTCTGACGATCATCCCCACCAATGACGGGAGTTGGATCCCCAAGGCGAAGTTTGACGAGGAAACGGGCAAACAGAAGACGCTCAAGGCAACCATCACCACCCTGAATCAGCAGCTGGCCGAAGCAAAGCAGAAGGGCGAAAGCGCCACCGCTCTGCAGGCGACCATTGATACACTGAAACAGCAGGTGGCGGATAAGGACGCCACAATCACGGGCATGAAGCGCTCCGGCAAGATCAGGGAAGCCCTGACGAAGGCAAAGGTGCGGGATGCCGCCGTGGTTGAGAAGCTGCTGGACGCGACCAAAATCGGAGAAGATGACAAGGGCAACCTGACCGGCCTGGATGATCAGATCAAGGCCCTGAAGGAAAGCTCTGCCTATCTCTTTGCTGAGGATGGCGGAAGCGGCCATCGAGGCGGCTGGGGCGGTGGAAAGGATCCGCAGGGAGGTTCCGGCGGTTCCGGCGGTTCCGGCGGGAACAGCAACAGCGAGATCAACTCGATTATCCGTGCTGCTGCCGGACGCAGTGTTGAATAATAACTGAACGACCAAAACAGAAAGGAAAGTGATTTACCATGGCACTTATCGATCGCAGTGGTGCTGAAGTCCTGATCCCGGAAGAGAAATCCCGGGAGATCCTCCAGTCTGTACCGGAGCAGTCCATCGTCATGCGGCTGATGCGCCGCCTGCCGGACATGAGCTCCAAAACCCGTTCCATTCCGGTTCTGGGCTCCCTGCCCATGGCCTATTTCGTGGACGGCGATACCGGCATGAAGCAGACCACCAGCATGGC
>JAFSLL010000138.1 GCA_017448455.1 Oscillospiraceae bacterium
CGGATCAAGGTCGGCCTTCTCGCCCTTTTCTGTGGACTCCCGGCAGAAATGTCAATGCCTTCTGTGTAGCCGTTTATTCGGTAAAGACAACGGCGGTGCCATAAGCGATGACCTCGGCGGCACCCTGCATGACCTGCGAGGATCCGTAACGTACGCCGACGATGGCGTCGGCACCGAGAGCTTCCGCCTCATCTACCATGCGCTTGGTGGCAATCTGTCTCGCCTCGTTGAGCATCTCCGTATAGCCGACGATTTCGCCGCCGACGATGGTCTTCATACCCGCCATAAAGTCCCGGCCAATGTTTTTCGTCTGTACAATCGTTCCCTTTACGATGCCGAGCACCTCATAGTTTTTACCCGGTATCGTGTCAATACTTACCAGCTTCATCCAGTTCTCCTCCTTTTAGTTCTTTCATCCGCTGCGCCAGCGCGATCCCGACGCCCACTACGGTACAGACCGGGATCAGAAGGATAAAGACCAGCAGTACCGGAGGCAGCGGATCCTGTGCATTGCCCCACAGAATCACAGCGATGAAAAAGACCAGGAACGCGACCATCACTGTTGCGGAGATCCATGCACCCCACTGCCTTTTCCTGACATCCGCCCGATTCGTGTCCATAAACTGCACGCCTCCTTTTTCGAGTGTTTTCATCCGAGCGAGGAAATCCTCTGAATCCAATGTTTCCAGGTCCGCTCCGCTGTCTGCGAGCTGACCGCAGATCTCCTGCATCTTCTCAAAATCGCGGCTGCGCTTTTCAAGTGCCTTTGCCTGCTCCGACACGCAGGAAGAGAGGGAAAGTTCTCCTGCCATCACGCGGCGGATCTGCTCACAGGGCACATCCAGCTTTCGCAGGAGTTTCACGCGCTTCAACTGCTCCACATCGCGCATCGAGTACTCACGGTAACCGTTTTCAGGATTACGCTCGGGACGCAGCAGCCTCTGGTCCTCGTAAAAGCGGATGTTCTTTTTGGTAATGCCCACCAGCTCTTCGACCTGGTTGATCTTCATATGGCAAACACCCCTCGGATCGTTTTCGAGATCATTCTAATCCTTCCACAAAGGGGAAGGTCAAGTCTTTTTTGTAATTCTGTGAAAAAATATTTTCAGCCGACGGTGTTCCAGGAACGGCATCAAGTATTGTGATATGCTCCCTTCATGATTGACAGCTCTTTTTCTTACTGTCTCTCAGTTTGGGAGCATATCATTTTTATTTCGGCAATTGTCGCTGCTTTCGCTTTCGGAATGCTTTGCTGGCGATTCCCGTACCATGCAAAGGAACTGGTTCCTCACGGCGCCCGGTTTCCATTACGGGCAGATTCTGTCTGCCTGTTTATGAGCATCAACGATATGACCAATATCAATGGGAACACGCTGCCGACCAGCATTCCGGACTGGAGATTGTCTCCCGCCTGCTGGGTGACTGAGCCAACGAGACTGGGACCGAATGCGCCTCCCAGATCTCCGGCCATCGCCAGCATAGCGAACAATACGGTGCCTCCCTGCGGAATGCGTGGTGATGTAAGACTTATCGTTCCGGGCCACATGATGCCGACCGAGAAACCGCAGAATACGCAGCCGATCAATCCAATAACCGGATTTGCGGAAAGAGATGCCAGCAGATAGCAGCACAGGCACAGGATGCCGGAATAGATCATAAACCGTGTCAGCTTCATTCTCGTGCCATATTTCCCATAAATCACCCGGCTGATGCCCATCGTCACGGCAAACAGGCAGGGTCCGATCAGATCACCCACTGTCTTGGAGAAGCCAAGAGCTGCCTCCGTATATGCGGAAGCCCATTGTGCCATGGACATCTCCGAAGCGCCTGCGCAAACCATCAGGAGAAGCGCAGTCCAAAAGAGCGGCGTTCTGCAGAGCTGACCGATGGTCATTCCTTTGCCTTCTTCTGTCAGACGATCAATGGGGCAGGTGGCAAAGTTGAAGATGTTAATCAGTGGGATCAATGCCCACAGACAGGCTATGATCCGCCAGCTCCCGATTCCAAACGCAGTGAAGAAGAGAGAGGAGAGCAGGATCACGCCAACCGACCCCCAGCAATAGAACGAGTGCAGCAGGCTCATCACTGCCTCCTTGTGATCAAAGGGGCAGGCCTCCACAATGGGGCTGACCAGCACTTCGATCAATCCGCTGCCGATGGCGTAAAGAATTACGCAGATCAGGATGCCGGTCAATGGATTTCCACACAGATCCGGAATAAAAGCAAGTCCCGTCAATCCCAGCACAGACAGTACCTCGGAAGCGACGACGCTTTTTCGGTATCCAATCCTGTCAACAAACCGGGCACAGAACACATCTACGATCAGCTGTGTAAAGTAAAAAACAGTGGAGATCAAAGCAATCTGACCCAGGGGAATGTTGTAGTCTGAATGAAATTTCAGGAACAGCAGCGGCGCAAAATTGGCTGCGATGGCCTGGGTGATAAAACCCAGGTAGCAGGCAATCAGCGTTTTTCGATAATTCTTCTGCTGCATCGTCTCTCTCCTGTCCTGCTGTTGCCATCAAAGCTGCCGATGTGCCGGCAATCGTAATTCCCCGTATTTTTCTGCTGCCTTCCGGCGATGATCGGGATATTCGAAAATGACCTTCTTAGTCCATTTCTCACAGTCCTACTGCCGGATAACAGAGGTTGCGCTGTTTTTAAAGCTTGAAAAAGCTGCGCGGGATATGGCAGTATCCACCGGGGTTTTTATCCAGATACTTTTGATGGTAATCCTCGGCGGGGAAGAAGTTCTGTAGCGGGAGCAGTTCGACCGCCAGTTTCGCGCCGGCCTTCTCTTCCTCTGCCTGATAAACAGCTTCAATCTCAGGCAGCTGATCTTCTTCCGTATAGTAGATCCCCGTCCGGTACTGAATGCCTCGGTCATTGCCCTGCCTGTTGACCGAGAGCGGATCAATCACCATGAAGTAGTAATTCAGCAAATCCGCCAGGGAGATTACACTAGGATCATAGTCGATCCGCACGGTCTCGGCATGTCCGCTGCTCCTGCAGACATCCTGATAGCTTGGGGCGTCATCCGGCCCGTTCGCGTAGCCGACTTCCGTTCGGATGACCCCCTCAAACTGATCGATGAATTTCTGCATGCCCCAGAAGCAGCCGCCGGCAAGATAGATTGTTTTCATGTTCTCCGTTACCTCCACAGTAGTTTCTCCTGTCACGATCTCTTCATCAGCCCGTTCAGTGTTCCGTGCTCTCCCGAAGAAGTTTCAGTACATCACTGGCGGTTGGCGGGCATCCGCGCGCGCAAAAGTCAGCTCCTGCACAGCAGTTGCCGATGCCGAGTCCCTTGATGCTTTTTCCGCGATAGCCCTGTCCGATCGCAATTTCTGTGCGTACACGGATTCCCTCTTCCTGTGCCATATAGAGTCCCCGGACAAGAGAAGCATAGCAGGCCGAGCAGGCACTGTCTGCTTTTACCTGCCGGGTCAGACGGTTGACAATACCGGACGGTGCAGGATATGTCCTGCTTTCCTCAGGGGCGTTGAGCGTTACGATATCTCCCTCCTGGATCTCCGAACGCCCGGCGCCCCATTTTTCAGCCAGCTGAATATAGGGAACATCTTCTGTCCTGAGACCCATCAGCCGACAGCCGTAAGCATCGATCTGCACAGGATCGGTTCCCAGGTACATACGATTGGTATGTACGGGATTTCCGCCCTCCTCAAAGTTCAGATCGCCGCAGATGCTGTCCACAATGGTAAGCGCAGGCCTGATCGTCGCGCCCAGCGCCGCTATCGGTTCGATCAGACCGTCGGCATGAAACCTTCGCTTCTCCCGGTCGGGGAGGCAGCCTTTCAGGTTTTTGAGCGCACAGGTCATCAGGGTTTGACAATGCCCCTTCAGGACCGGCAGATCAATCAGAAAGTCCGTATCCAATGCGCGGCAGGTGATCTCCATATCGCGCAGCGGGGTATGCACCGTGCGGGTCTTTTCCTTCTTCAAATCATAAAAAGGCACACCGTATTGCCCGCAGACTTTGTCGTATCCGCAGAGCTTCATGGCCCGATCGGTCCGATCCCCGATCCAGGAGCCTTCCATGACGCAGATATCGGTATAACCGGCGTTCTGCAGATAGGCAATGCATCCGGATAAGACGCCGGGATGCGTCGTTGCTCCGGATTCGGGCTCACCGGCCAGGACCAGATTCGGTTTGAGCGCAATGGATGCGCCTTTGGGGATCATTCCGGCCACATTTGCCGCCTGCATGAGAGACATCGTCATCCTGTGGGCATCTGTGCCGAACACTTCATAGATTGTTGCCATAATTCGAAATGCTTCCTTTTAGTTTACTTCAAAAGATACCACAGGAGGCATCATAAGATAAATGAAGCATACCATATAATGGAGCATGCGGCAACCTTTTTTAGCCTCTGGGGGAAGGGAGTCCTCATTTCTCGTACAGTGCTGGAAATGCGTCTCTGTTAATGCCGGGAGAGCTCATACGAATCGTATGTGTTCTGCATACTTACGATGTTATACTATTTGTGCAGCAGGGACAGGATTGTCTTTGCCCTGACCTATAGGATGGAGATAGGAGCTCAAAATATTCTTGACATATGTCCAAAAACATGCTACATTATTTATGACATAAGTCAGAAATGAGGTGCGGCTATGCCCAGAAAACAACGCTGCCGCAGGATCGGCGGTTATCCGGATCATTGGGAGTTTTCTCCCGAGGAGGAGACGGACAGCGAGCCTGTTGTGATGAGCCTGGACGAATTTGAGACAATCCGTCTGCTGGATCGCGAAGGAATGACCCAGGAGCAGTGTGCTGAAAGAATGGGCGTTGCCCGTACCACCGTAACCGCCATCTATGACAGCGCCAGGCGTAAAATTGCAGAGGCTCTGACAGACGGCAAACGGCTCATGATCCGAGGAGGGAATTATCGCCTCAGTGATCAGGGAGCAGAGAATATCTCTCAGAAAGGAACAGACAGTATGAGAATCGCAGTAACTTATGAGAACGGAGAAATCTTCCAGCATTTCGGACACACAGAGCAGTTCAAGCTCTATGATGCAGAGGATGGCAAGATCGTATCCGAGCAGATCGTTCCCACCAACGGCAGTGGCCACGGTGCGCTGGCAGGATTCCTGAAAGCCGCTCAGGCGGATGCCCTGATCTGCGGCGGCATCGGCATGGGCGCGCGGAACGCGCTGGCAGAGGCGGGCATCCGGCTTTATGGCGGTGTATCCGGTTCTGCTGATGCGGCGGCCAAAGCTCTTGCGGCGGGCACGCTCCAATTTGATCCCAATGCGCAATGTGATCACCACGGCCACCATCACGGCGAAGGACATGAGTGCGGTCACCACCACGGCGAGGGACACGAGTGCGGTCACCATCACGGGGAAGGACATGAATGTGGTCACCACCACGGCGAAGGCCTCGACTGCGGTCATCAGGAAGGCGACGAAGGGTGCCGCCGCCATCATGGCGAATAACACCGTCCCCTGTGCCCCTGGTTTTCTGTAGATTTCCTGTTCAAGCTGGCTCCGGAAGAGCTTCCCGAGTCTCTAAAATCACAAAATGTGATATCGATACAAACGGCAGGTGTCAAGGGCGGCAGATCAATGAAAAAAGCAGAAACTGGAAATAAAGAACAGACCTGAATCGAATGAGGCTATCTCTTGTTTTGAGACAGCCTCTTTTTCTGCTGTGAAATAAAGTATCTTCCGAAATACTGGAATTTATGGTAGAATTTTTTATATAAGTTTGACCTTTTCGGAGGAAAGAGATTATGCAGATCATTTCAGGAAGCGCCTCGAAAGGCGGTCATTATTCTCCCGGTATTGTGTCGCACGGGATGCTGTATATTTCCGGCTGCATCGAAAAGATGCCCCAGATCATCGTCCTGCAGACCGAAACATGCGATCCTCTCCTCCGTGCAGCAGCGCAGGGCCTGACGGAGCCTGCGGATATTTCTCCGCGTCCGACCATTGCAGAGGGAATAGCCATCGGAAAGCCCATGCGTGGCAGAGAAATTCTGGAATACGTCTATCAGTATGGTATTCGTTTTATCCATGCTCCGGAGGAAAGAATTCTCGATGCCCGAAACGCGTTGGCGTTAAGAGGGATCTATTGTGAACATACCACGGCGGCCAATTATGCGGCATATCTGGCTTACTGCGAGAAATACGGCCCGACGCATGACTGCCTGATCACCATGTGCGGAGCAGGGCTCAAATCCGACCACTGATTCAGCCTCGAACAGGTCCGCTGTCAAAATCATTATTCAATGTGCAGAAAAGGAGACAAACATGATCGTATTAAATGTAACTTACAAATGCATGCCTGAAAAAAGAGATGAATTTCTGGAAATGATCATGACAGAAGGCATCGATGCCGCAAGCCGTGCAGAAGCAGGCAATATCAAGTACGACTATTATTACCCGGCTGACTGCAGCGACGAACTTTTCCTGGTCGAGAAATGGCGTGATGCCGACGCGCTTGCCGAGCATGGCAGGCAGGCGCACTTCGCAAGGCTGGGAAAACTGAAGACGGAGTTCGTTACCGAAACCGTTATAGAGAAATTTGAACTGCAGGAATGATACACAGATGAATTCATCATAAGGATTCATAGATATAGTTCAGTTCGCTTATCAAGAGGAAAGAAGGGCCGGTATTTTGGAAAACCAATTTACACCAAGACCACAGGATTCTTCCGGAAACAGGCCTATGCCGCAGAGCAAGGGAAGAATCCCGCTTTTTCCTCTGTTTCTTGGCATTGTTCTGGCTCTGGTGCTTCTGGCTATCGGCACCGTCAACGCAATGACAACAAAACGTCTCGAGGCAAGGCTGGAACAGTTGGAGAAAAGAGTGGAGCAGCTGGAACAGACGTCGGTGGAACCGACAGCCGCAACAGGCACAGAAGCAGCCGCGTCGGATAAAAGCAAGGCGCTGCCGGAAGAGGAGAGCGGGATCCGCTCCGTTGCCCATCGCGGTTTCTCCGCAGAGGCTCCCGAAAACACGCTTCCCGCCTTCTTGCTTGCATGGCGGCGCGGATTTCGTTATGTGGAGACAGATATTCAGTTTACTGCCGACGGCATCCCGGTCTGCCTGCATGACCAGTGGATCGACCGCACCAGCAACGGAAAGGGCCGTATTGATCAAATGACACTGGAACAGGTGCGGGAATACGATTTCGGCTCATGGATGGCGGAAGGCTACGCGGGCGCGGAAATCCCAACATTTGAAGAATTCCTCAAACTATGCCGGATCCTTGGACTTCGTCCCTACATTGAGCTGAAGGCAGAAACCGTCACACAGGACCGAGTGCCCACCCTGGTGGAGATGGTGAAAGCATTGGGCATGGAAAACCAGGTAAGCTGGATTTCCTTCTCCTTTGCACTTCTTGAGACCGTGCGGGATTGCGATGAGACTGCACGCCTCGGGTATCTGGTCAGGAACCTGGGGTATAATGAGATCACCGCCGCGGTGCTTCTGCGAAACGGGCAAAACAGTGTTTTTCTTGATTCTTCGGTCTATTCTGAAGCCGCGTGTTGGCTGTGCCGGGAAAACGGTCTGACGCTTGAAGTCTGGACGCTTGACAGCACCGAACAGATTCTCGCCCTGGATCCTTATATCAGCGGTGTCACCAGCAATCTCCTGATAGCAGAAGAAGTCTTCGCGAATGCCGCCGACTGATTATTCCACTGCAGATAATGTTCTGCAGTCAGACCAGCAATATAATATTGATGAAGGTGATTCATACTATGAAAATAGCCGTTGTTACAGGCGCATCCTCCGGGATCGGCAGGGAATTTGTCTATGCGGTCGATAAAAAGGAGATTGATGAAATCTGGGTTATTGCGCGCAGAAAAGAGAGGCTGGAAGCGCTGCAGGAAAAGTGCAGTCACCGGGTCCGTCCGGTTGTTCTCGATTTGAGCGAGGATGCCGATCTGGCCGCCTATGATGCGCTGCTTCAGAAAGAACGGCCGGAAATCCATATTCTGGTAAATGCCGCGGGCTTTGGCGTTTTTGGACCCTTTTCAGACAGCGACCTGGAAAAGCTCTTAAAGAGCGCAAAGCTGAACGCGCTGTCACTCACGGCAATGTGCCATATCAGTCTGCCGTATATGAAGGCCGGCGACAGCATAATCAATATGGGTTCCAATTCCTCCTGGCAGCCGGTGCCGTATCAGGCGATTTACGGTGCAAGCAAGAGTTATGTGCTGAACTTCTCACGGGCATTGTGGAGAGAACTGAAAGACCGCGGGATCCATGTGATGTGTGTCTGTCCGGGATGGATCAAGACTGAATTTCAGCAGGTTGCCGGGCATGATCGGTATATCCGTTATGTGGACAAGTGGTATGGACCGGATGAAGTGGTCGAACAGGCCATGAAAGATCTGAAAAAGAAGAAAGTGGTTTCGATCCTTGGACACCCCGTTCGCCGTCAGGTAAGATTGGTCAAGTTTCTGCCGGTGAAATTCGTAATGGACACCTGGTGCAGACAGCAGGGCTTTTGATGGTTCTGAGCTGTCTCAATTCACAGCCGCATCACCAGATTCCTCAGTGCCTGATCGGGAGGTATGACATTGAACGAAAACGCATGCATTATCTACGACTTTCTTTCCAACACCCCGCAGCTGCCTGAGCATGCTGATTTCATCCTTGCTGCCGGAGCCCATGATCTGCGAGTGGCTGATCACGCAGCAAATCTCTTCCTTCAGGGCTATGCGCCCTTGCTGGTAGTGAGCGGAGGTCTGGGAAAAGTCACGGCAAAGCTTTTTCAAAAGCCGGAAGGAGAGCTGTTTGCCGAACGCTGTATCGCTCTCGGTGTTCCGGAAAACGCAATTGTGATTGAAAACCGATCGACAAATACGGGGGAAAACTTTACGTTTTCCCGTGAACTTCTCCTGAACAGGAAACTGAAAACAGGCATCATTGCCTGCAAACCGTATATGGCGAAGCGTGCGTGGGCAACAGGCACAAAACAGTGGCCGGAGATTTCGTGGTACGCCAGTGGAATCCCGCTGAGCTTTGAAGAGTATCCGACGGAAACAATCTCCCGGGAGGACACCATCCAGCTGATGGTCGGGGATCTCCAGAGAATGTGGATTTACGAACGGAAAGGCTTCCAGGTACATGTTGATGTCCCGGACCACGTAATAAGGGCTTGGGAATCCCTTGTAGAAGAAGGTTATAATCGGTATGTGATTGCCGAATAAAAGCAGGAAAGAAACTGCAAAGGATCAGATTCAGATATTACGATTAGTCCTGTGATCGCTGCCCCTGTGGCGTTGAACGCGCAGGGAACGTGTGATAGGATGACCGTGTCTGTGATCGGTGACGGACGGAGAGGGGGAAGACGATGCGAAAGCTTGCACTGGCGACGGTGGCATTTTCACTGGCAGCCTTCGGCGCTTTTTATCTGTTCCCGCTCTCTGCTCTGTTTCCGCTGTCATTGGTCCTTGCTGCCGCAGCGCTGATCCTGTTCTTCTTTCGGAAGAAAAGCCGGCTGCTGCGGCGTCTCTTCCTGTGCTTTCTCGGAGCGGCGCTTGGCCTTGCCATGTATCAGGCACACTGGGCCGGGACCCTGCGCTATGCGGAAATCTGGGACGGGACCGAGCAGACTGTATCTGTGCGCGTTATGGAGGCACCGGCCGAGCTGGACTATTCCGTCCGTCTGCACGTACAGCGCACGGAAAAACCTCACCTTGACATGATGCTCTATGACTATAACGGGACATGCGCAGAGCTCAAGCCTGGAGACATCGTTCTGCTTACCGCCCGGCTTCGCAGGGCGGATCTTCGTTACGGGGAGCGGAACGACGCCTATGTTTCAAAAGACATCTATCTGACAGGCAGCGTTCTGAACCTGGACGCGCTGACCGGAAGGCGGCATACGGTGCGAACATTAGCTGCGGCGGTCGGCAGACGGATTTCAGACTTTGCCGCGGAAGTTTTCTCTCCGGATACGCAGATTTTCATGCGGTCCCTGATGCTGGGCGACAAAACGGATTTCTACCGGGATACCGCGCTCTATGCGCGGATGCGCGGGGCCGGCTTCATGCATGTCGTTGCGGTTTCCGGCATGCATATCGCCTTTCTGGTCGGAATGATTCAGCTTCTCTTTGGACAGCGTCCCGTTTCTTCCGTTGCGGGGATCCTGCTGGTCTGGTTCTTCGTGTTCATGACCGGCGCCAGTCCGTCGGCTGTCCGCGCGGGGATCATGCAGACGATTCTCCTGACTGCGCCGCTTGTCAGGCGGGAAAACGACGGTCCGACTTCCCTTGCTGCGGCGCTGGCGTTCATCCTTCTGATCAATCCGTTTGGCTGCGGCAGTGTCAGTCTGCAGCTCTCCTTTGCCGCCATGGCGGGGATGGTTCTGCTGGCGGAGCCGATTACCGCGCTGCTTCTGCGCGCGTTCGGCTGTGATCCGCAGAGCAGACTCCGCCCTGCTTTTTCCGTAATCGGCGGTTCTCTCGCGGTTTTGATCTGTTCCACACCTTTCAGTGTTCTGCATTTCGGGACGCTGGCGATCTGGTCGCCGCTGACCAATCTTCTGGGACTCTGGGCGGTTTCACTCTGCTTCTGCGGGGGATATCTGACGTTGGCAGGTACGGCGCTGTTCGCCCCGCTTGGAAAGCTGCTTCTGATCCCCACCGAACTGCTTGCCCGTTATCTGATCCTGCTCGCCGGGTTCATCTGCCGTCTCCCGCACAACCTGATCCCGATGCGCGGTGCCGACATGCTTCTGTGGCTGCTGCTCTGTTATATCCTGTTCTTCCTCGCGTGGCGCTCACGCGCGCATGACAGACTGCGGGTACTGCTTCCGGCAGCGCTCTGCATTTTGACTCTGACTGCCGCGCTGACGGCTGCAAAAGCACGTTACCGCAGCGGCGAGGCGATCATTGCGGTGCTGGATGTCGGGCAGGGTGAGTGCGTCTGTGCTCTCTCTGAGGATAACACGCTGATGTTTGACTGCGGAGGTCTGGGCAGCCTGGATAACGCCGGAGAAGTCGCTGCGGACTGGCTGGAGAGCGCGGGCAGAGATCATGTGGATACGCTGGTTCTCTCTCATCTCCATGCGGACCACTGCAACGGCGTTACCATGCTGCTGGAACTGATCCCGGTGGAGGAAATCGTCTTTTCACCCAATGCGGACGCGGATGAGGAAATGCTCCCGGAGATTCTGAATGCTGCGCAGAAACACAACACGCGCGTAACGGAGCTGAGAGCGGATACCGAAATGTCTTACGGCAAGCTGCGTCTTCGGATGTTTGCGCCTCCGGAGAGCGGAAACGAGAATGAACGCTGCATCATCAGCCTTCTCTCTGTCGGAGACTATGACATGCTGTTTACCGGGGACGCTCCCAAAAAAGCGGAACGGGACCTGCTCGAGCATACGGAACTGCCGGATGCGGAACTGCTGATCGTCGGTCATCACGGTTCCC